>DASPGQ010000561.1 GCA_035620555.1 Vicinamibacteria bacterium | reverse complement strand
AGCGTCCGGAGCGCGTCGGCGATGTCCTCGGCGGTCGACGCGAGCATGCTTCGCACCGGCCGGAAGAGCTCGATCGCGATGTTGCCGAGCCCTGCTTCTCCTTCCGCGCGCGCCGTCTTCGCGACGATTGCCAGATCACCGGAAAGCATGAATGCACGTCGAACGGACTCCACGTTCAGCGACGAGGCCGTCGCCAAAGCCTCCACCATGATTCCCTCGAGCGATCCTTGCCTGAGATCCTCGAGAAGAAGTCTGACGAGGAAGTCGCGCTCGACTTCGGTCGCGCGCCGGAGCAGGTTTCGAACGAGCTCGGTGCGTCGAGCGCTCGAGCCGGCACCGGACAGATCGTCCAGCTCGGAGAACGTGTCGTGAACATCTTGCAGATTCAACACCGGGTCGGTGCCGCCCCGGAGGGCTCTCATCGCGCCGAGAGTCTGGTGTCCGATACCGATTCGCCCCTGGGGGAGCCGTCCCGAGAGGTAGCTGACCACGATGGGCAGCTCGCTCGAGGGGGCCTTCGCCAGCAACTGCGAGAGCAACCGCGTCTTCTCCAGGCGGCTTCTCGTCTCCGCGACTTCTCTCGACGTCTCCACCACCTCGGCGAGCTTCACGGCAGAGCCACGCTATCATGGTCGCGTTGAACTTGTAGTCCCGTTTGGCAGTATGATCCAGCGGTGAGTCTTCTCGGCAATATTCTCTGGCTGATCTTCGGCGGTCTCATCGCCGGAGTCGGCTATATCCTTGGGGGACTGGTCGTTTGCCTCACGATCGTGGGAATTCCCTTCGGCGTCCAAGCCATGAAGATCGGCGTGGCAACTTTCGCGCCCTTTGGAAAGAACGTCGTCGAGAGCACCGACGCCAACAGCCCCCTGCGGATCGTGCTGAACGTCGTCTGGCTCCTGATTATCGGCTGGGAGATCGCACTCGCCCACGCGGTGTCGGCCCTGGTGCTCGCCATCACCATCATCGGGATCCCGTTTGCGCTCCAGCACTTGAAGCTCATTCCCCTCGCCCTCCTTCCCTTCGGCCGCGACCTGCGTTGACCTCGCGAGCCAGGCCACCCAGGTTTCCCGCCCTCGAGGACGTGTACCGGGCGAGCGAGCGCATCCGCTCCGTCGCCCGCCGGACTCCCCTCGTTCCCCTTCACGAGCTCCACGGTGAAGACGGCCTCTTTCTCAAACTGGAAACGTTTCAACCCATTGGATCGTTCAAGCTGCGCGGAGTGTTCAACGCGGTGGCTTCGCTCCCCGACGAGGAGCGACGCAAAGGCCTGAGCACCGTGAGCGCCGGCAACACCGCTCAGGCGCTCGCCTTTTCGGGGAGACACTTCGGGGTCGAGTCCCGCAGCGTCATGCCCGACTCGGCTCCCGGGGCCAAAATCGAAGCGATGCGGGCGTATGGAGGCGTCCCCGTACTCGTCCCCGTTTCCGACGTTTTTCGATTCCTCAAGGAGCGCCTGTGGGAGCGCGAGCCCTACGCCTTCATCCACCCCTGGACCAACCTGGACGTCATGACCGGCCATGGAACGCTCGGAATCGAGATCGTCGAGCAGCTTCCCGACGTCGACACGGTTTTCGTCCCCGTGGGCGGGGGAGGGCTCATTTGCGGTGTGGGTGCGGCGCTGCGTGCTCTGAAGCCCGAAATCCTGCTCATCGGAGTCGAACCAGAGTGCTGCCCATCGCTCCACGAGAGTCTCCGTGCCGGCCGGCCGGTCGAGGTCGAATGTCGGACCCTCTGTGACGGTGTCGCCGTTCCCTACATCACCGACGAGATGTTTCCGTTGCTCGAAGAGCTCGTTTCCAGCACCCGGCTGGTATCGGAAGACGACGTGAAGAAAACGATGCGGAGTCTCGTGGTTTGCGACAAGCTCGTTGCGGAGGGCTCGGGGGCGCTCGCTCTCGCCGCGGCTCTCTCCATGCCCATCACGGAGCGAGGCCGCTCCGTGGCCATCGTCACCGGCGGGAGCATCGACGCTCGGAAACTGGCCGAAGTGCTCCTGGGGCAGTGAGCCCTTCCGCCGCGGATTTCGTCTGAAACGCTGGGAGGTTCCCATGCGTAGTTCGTTTCGAGTCGCCCTCGTACTGACCGCCGGAATGGGTTTCGTTTCCGTCGTCCACGCCCAGATCGAGCTTCTGCCGAACTGAAGCGAGCATGGGCCCCGGGCGGTAGTGGAGTTTCGCCGAGGCCTCACCCAAGGGGCGGAAGTATGATTGGATCGAGCCGTGAAGCTCGAGCCGCGACTGATAGTCGCGGGAATCGCCCTGGGTCTGGCCCTCGCCGGTGCCACCGATCTCTGTTTGGACACCTCGGTCCTTTCACGCTCGCGAGAGCTCGATCGCCGGGAGATCATCGAGACTTCGTTGTTGCTTCCGCGAGCTCCTGTTGACCTCCTCATCCGCAGCGCCGGAAAGACGAGCTTCGAAGAAGAAAGCCCTTACGCCGAGATTCACGTCGGAGGACGTGACGTCTCCCAGGCGGAACGCGGCTACAACCTGGTCGTCGTCGACGACGCGACCGGTCGTGTCGATGCGTCGGTTCATTTCGATACGCACAAGAATCCCGAAGCGGCCGGCCAGCTCGCGCGATTCCTGAGGCGCGTTCCCTCGGGCAAGCTCGTCGTCGGCGCCGTCAAGGACGAAGCGTCGTCACTTCTCAGTGAGGAGGCGCAGGCGGCTCTTCGATTGCTGGGTATCGCCAAGAACGTCGGGGGTCGGTACCGTGAAGCCCACGCCTTCGTTGGCTGGAAGGGGGCGTCGTTCGACGAGACTCCCGACCTTGTGGCCAATGTTCCGATCCATCTGCACATCGAGGCGCCTTGGAAACGAAAACTCGCCTATGGGTTGCGCTGGTATCTCCGCTATCTGGGGGGCTTCCTCGCTCTCTGGCTCGCGACCGGCCTGACCCTGTCGTGGCTCACCGGGCGAAGCACGGCGTGCATTCTGAATCGCGATCTCGTTACGTACCTTCCTTCGCTGATCTTGATGACCCTCTTCGGCATTGTGTGGCTTCGCGGACCCTTTTCCCTCGCCGTCGCGGCTTCACTTGCAGCGGTAATGAAAATCTGGACCTACCATGACGACGTGTCCCTGCCGGCAATTCCACGATGGGTAAGCGAGCCCATCGAGGTATTCGTGATATCTCGATTCTGGGTAGTCGTGATCGCTTTCTTGGGGCTCGCCCTGTTACCCGGAGAGCCAGCGCCGTGGCAAGTCTTCCCCGAGAACGTGTTTTTCGACATGTGGGCGCGCTGGGACTCCGGCTATTATCTTGACATCGCGCGTTTTGGATACCCGCCCGGCCCGGGTCACGAGCTCAATCCGGCGTTTTTCCCCCTCTATCCACTCTTGTCGCGAGGGATCGCACCGCTGTTCGAATGGTTCGGCTTCGCGCCGGACCACGCCCTTGTGATCGGGGCGGTGACGATCTCGCACATGTCACTGCTGGTAGCGCTCATGTATCTCTATCGGCTCACGCTCCTTCTGGCCTCGCCGGAGGCGGCTTCACGGACCATCTACTATGTGGCGCTCTTTCCTGCGGCGGTTTTCTTTTCCGCGGTCTACACCGAGTCGCTGTTCCTGCGTACCGCAACCGCCAGCACGTACCACGCCCGACGAGGACAATGGTCGTTGGCCGGTCTGTGGGGTTTTCTGAGCGCCATGACTCGACTGGTGGGTGTGGTCTTGTTGCCGGCACATCTCATTCTCTATTTTGCCGGGGGGCGGCGCGCTCGGGGCTGGACGCTTATGTGGTTGCTCCTGATTCCCGCGGGCACGGCAGTCTTCTCCCTCGTGCTCGAGGAAAGCCGGGGCGACCCATTGGCTTTCGTTTCCGTCCAGGAGAATTGGGGTCGTGGAGAAGGGTCCTGGCTCAAGCTCGTGGACTCCTACCAGCGTCTCCAGGAGGGGGATGTGCTCGAGGGTGAGGCTGATGCTCACGCATTCCTCCACTGGTCTTTTGTTCTCGCCACCGTGCTACTGGGCGTTCTTGCCGGCCGTCGGTTTGGCGTCGATTCCGCCGTCTTCGTTCTTGGCAGCATGGGCTTGCCCATCGTCACCGGCGTGCTCGCCAGCACACCCCGTTATTCGGCGGTTCTCTTTCCTTGCTTCATGGTTCTGGGCGAGTGGGGCAGAAACCGCTTCGTTCATCGTTTTCTGTCGATCGGCTTCCTCATGGGCCTAGCCCTGTTCACCGTATCTTTCGTCAACTGGTTTTCCTGGGGCATCTAGGTTCACGAAATCAGGCATCGGGGTTAAGATGAGGGCCGTCGACAAGAAGCTCGGCGAGAAGAGGGATAGCAATGGGAAAAGCTCTCGAGGGTGTCCGGATCCTCGACATGACGCACGTTCAGTCGGGACCAACCTGTACCCAGATTCTGGCGTGGTTCGGGGCCGACGTCATCAAGATCGAAAGACCCGGGGTCGGCGACGCGACGCGAAAACAACTGCAGGATATACCCGACGTGGACAGCCTCTACTTCACCATGCTGAACGGCAACAAGCGAAGCGTCACATTGAATCCAAAGACCGAGGCGGGCAACAAGATCTTCGCCCGGCTGATCGAGGCCTGCGACGTGATGGTGGAGAACTTCGCCCCCGGAGCGATCGATCGTATGGGCTTTCCCTGGGAGAAGATCCAGAAGATCAACCCTCGCTTGATCTACGCCTCGGTCAAGGGCTTCGGCCCCGGCCCCTACGCCGATTGCAAGGTATACGAGAACGTCGCCCAATGCACTGGAGGCGCGGCTTCGACCACCGGTGAGATCGACGGCTTTCCCCTCGTCACCGGGGCTCAGATCGGCGATTCCGGCACGGGGATCCACCTCGTGGCCGGCATCCTCGCCGCACTCTTTCAGCGTGAACGGACGGGTCGGGGCCAGCGGGTGGAGTGCGCTATGCAGGACGCCGTTCTCAACTTGTGCCGCGTGAAGCTCCGCGACCAGCAGCGGCTCGCGCATGGCCCTCTCACGGAGTATCCCCAGTATCCGAACGGTGAATTCGGCGACGCCGTGCCGCGCGCCGGAAACGCTTCAGGCGGTGGTCACCCCGGATGGATCGTCCGATGCAAGGGCTGGGAGACGGACCCGGACTCCTATATCTACGTGATCACCCAGTCGGCGGCCTTTCCCGAGCTGGCCAAAGCCATTGGTCGCGAGGATTGGCTCTCGGATCCGGAATGGAGCACGCCCGAGGCACGCCTGCCGAAGCTCGACCGGGTGTTTGGCGAGATCGAGAAGTGGACGATGACGAAGAACAAGATGGAGGTCATGAACATCCTCAATCCGTTGAACGTGCCTTGCGGGCCGGTCCTGTCCATGAAGGAGCTCGCGACCGAGCCCTCGCTCCGACAAACGGGGACGGTCGTGGAGGTCGACCATCCCGAGCGAGGCAAATATCTGACGGTCGGTAACCCCATCAAGCTTTCGGACTCACCCGCCGAGGTACAACGCTCCCCACTCCTGGGCGAGCATACCGAAGAGGTTCTGAAGTCGGTCGTCGGTCTCGATGACGACGAGATAGAAGCTGCCCGCAAGCAAGGCGCGATCTGACTCGATGCATCACGTACTCGTCCTCGGCGCTTCCTACGGCTCTTTGTTCGGCACCAAGTTGTTGCTCGCCGGACATTCGGTGACGCTGGTGTGCACGAAGCCGACTGCAGATTTGATCAATCGCGAGGGGACCCTCGTACGCTTGCCCGTCCGGGGGCGGGCAACGCCGGTCGAGATCGCCTCGAAAGGGCTCGACGGTTTGCTTTCGGCCAGCTCCCCAGACCACGTCGACCCGGGCGCATTCGATCTGGTCGTGCTCGGTATGCAGGAGCCTCAGTACGGCTCAGAGGGGGTCCGCGAGCTGATGGGACGCGTAGCCGCAGAGCGGGTGCCGTGCCTCGCCATCATGAACATCCCTCCCCTGCCCTACCTCGACCGGATTCCGAATCTGGATACCGAGGGCCTAGCGGAGTGCTACGCGCATCCCCGCGTATGGGAAGGCTTCGAGCCTGGCCTGGTCACGCTGGCGAGTCCCGATCCTCAGGCGTTTCGTCCACCGGGAGAGCCGAAAAACGTTCTCCAGGTAGGATTACCCACCAACTTCAAAGCCGCCCGATTCGAAGCCGAGGAGCACACGAAGCTTCTTCGCGGCCTCGAGGCCGACATCGAGGCCGTACGATTCGACCCCGGCGATGGTGCCATCGAGATTCCGGTGAAGCTCAGGGTCCACGACTCGATCTTCGTTCCCTTCTCCAAATGGCCGATGCTGATCACCGGCAACTACCGTTGTATTCGGCGAGACGATCCGATCTCGATCCGGGACGCGGTCCACGGGCAGGTCGAGACTTCGCGCCAGATCTACGACTGGACTCGCAACCTGTGCGTCCGGCTTGGGGCCTCCGACGACGACCTCGTCCCTTTCGAGAAATACGCGAAAGCGGCCGAGGGGCTCATGAAGCCCTCTTCCGCGATCCGTGCGCTATTCGCCGGGGCCAAGCACATCGAACGCGTGGATTGCCTCGTTCAACGCATCGCGCGGCGGTACGGGCTTCGTTCCGACGTCCTGGACGAAATCGTCAGCCTGGTCGACGAGCGCTTGCGGAGGAACCGCACCCTCTAGGATGCGCGTCGAAGACGCCTGCAGGTCTGGCTCGCACGCGAGGGGCTGACAGTTGAACATCTATCTTCGGCTCACTCGAGAGTTCAATGAAGGCCGCCTGCGCGCCATCATTTGCAGCGGGCAGGCGGTCGTTCTCCACCGTCTTGCCATCATGAGCAAGGATGGTGACTGGATTCTTCGGGAGGACGACGAGACGCTACGACACGTGTTGAGCGTCCTCGAGGCCCACGGGGCGCGCTATCGTTACGGAGCTCCTCTGGAGGCTCGGTGGATGCGCGGCGGCTGGAGCTCTCACTTCGAGTTTCGCGAGGACGGGCTGCGGGTTCGTGCGGATTTCTTCACGAGGCCGCCGCGAATCTCCCAGGCCGACTTGACGCGAATCTGGAACGAGCAGAGGGCCCGGGACATTCCGTTCCTCGATCCACCTGAGCTCGCGGAGATGAAGAAAACCAACCGAGAGCGCGATTACGCGGTGATCGGTGAGCTCGCCCGTTTGATGAACCGCCCGGAGCTCGAGCTCCTGTACTCGCGTAGCGCCAGAGATCTCATACGGCTCTCGCGTGAGCACCCGGGTGTGAGCGAACGGCTCACCGAAGCGAGACCGTTGCTCGCCTTCATATCGCAAGGCCGCGAGCGATTGGAACAGGAGCTCGACGCCGAACGGCGGCGATTGATTCGGCTCAACGAAGCACGGCTGAAGGCCTACGGGGACGCCGCGGCCGACTGGTACGCACTATGGCCGAGCGTTGCCGTGGAGACGGCGGGGCTTTCCCTCCTCGAAGCGCATGAGATCGTCGTCAGCCGCGCCGAGGGAGTGCTCCCGACGACGATCGAACCCTCAAAAGGTCGTGCGTGAAGGCGAACGAGATTCGGGACGAGTTCCTCAGCGAGGAGGACTTGAGTCTCAGGGAGCTGAGTGAGGAAGAGCTGTTCGCCTGCTGGGATCTCTGGCTTCGCCAGGCGCAGGCGACGAATGATCTCGACGAGCACACCTATTCCCATGGGGTGTTCGAGAAAGAGCCCGCGCTCACGCGCTGAACCGGTAACCCGTGGCAGGCCGAGTTTCGGACAGAGAAGAGTGCGGAGGTCGTAGACTCGTCCGGCCGAAGCATACCCTTCGTATTCGCCTTCTTCGCCGTGGATATCTTCTCCGCCACGGCGATGGCGATGAACTGGTTCGAAGAGCTCGAGCGTCTCGTTCCCTCAGGCCGGCGCTGATGCGCTCGACGGCACCCTCCTCTCATCGTCTTTCTCCTCGGGTCTTACCGGTGAGCAGGCTGACGCACACGTAAACGACGAGCGCGGGGACCAAACCCACCACATAGTGGTAGGGAATCTCGATCACCTTGAGCGTGCTCAGCGAGACGAAACCGATGCCGACGACGAAAGCGGCCCACGCGCCGAGCTCCGTTCCTTTCTTCCACAACAACGCGCCGACGACGGGGATGAGCCCCCCGCACACCTGGATGGCGTAAGAAGCCAGGAACAGATCGATGATAGTCGGGACCAGATATGTGGCTGCGAGGGCGCCGATCCCAATGGCGAAGGTGGCCAGGGTCGAGGCCCTGAGAAGCTCCTTGTCGGAAGCATCGGGCCGCAAGATCTGTTGATAGATGTCCCTCACCAAGTTCGCGACTCCCGCGAGCAGCACGCTGTCTGCCGTGGACATGATCGCGGCGAGGACGGCGGCAATGAAGATCGCCGCCACGACGGGAGGAAAGACCTCTTTCAGAAGCTGAGGGACCGCCATGGCCGGATCGATGTCGGGCCACAACACCCGCGCGCACATTCCGGCTAGAACGGGAAAGAACGAGAGAACGATGACGACGAGCGCGCCCAACAAAGGCGCGCGGACCGCGGTCCTCTCGTCCCGGCACGCGTTGATCCGCTGATAGGCCGGTTGAGAGATGAGGCCGTTGAGGGTCACGGGGACGACGAGCCAGACGAGCGTGCCGAGATCGGCGGGGAACAAGGAGAGATCTTCGGCGGGAAGGGTCGCAAGCTGCCCGATGCCGCCGATCCTCTTCAGCGCGAGCGCCGCCCCGAGCACGACGCCAAATCCGCCGATGGCCACCTGGATGGTGTCCGTGATCATCACCCCGTAGAGCCCCGAGAGCGCGCAGTAGATCACGATGATGGCGAACGCGATGATGCCCCCGAGCTCTTGAGAGACACCGAAGGTGGAGAACATGGCCCCGCCCGCCAAGATCTGACCGCCGATGATGCCGACCGACCCGGCAAAGGCCACGACCGCGAAGAGCGCGCGAACACGCTTCGTTCCGTAAGCGTGCTCGAGGACGTCCGCGGCGGTCATGCCTTTGAGGGCGTAGACCTTTCGTACGATGACGAGCAGGAGCAGGTAGGAAAAACCGCAGGCGACCCCATACCAGATGCCCGAGAGTCCGCTGCGCGCGCCCAGCTCCGCACCCCCGACCGTCATGCCACCGCCGAAGTGACTTCCGACGTACGAAGCGGCCACTACCACGAGCCCCGCGCTGCGTCCGGCAACCATGAAGTCGGCGAAGCCGTGGATGCGTTTTCTCAAAGCGACGCCGAGAACGCTGATGAGCACCAGGTAGACGACGACGACGGTGAGAATCAGGGACTCGCCCGTCATCAGCGGATCACCAGGACGTCGACGACGCGAACGGCGCCCGACCCCTTCTGCACCAGGACCGGGTTGAGGTCGCAGGCGGTGATCGTGTCACCGAGATCGGCAGCCAATCGGGAAAGGTCGGATACCAGACGCGCGAGCGGCTCGAGGTTGGTGTTGGGTATCAGGTTCCGATACCCGCCGAGCAGCCGTCCCAGCCGCGTTTTGCGGATCATCCGTTCCGTGTCCTTGACCGACAACGGCGCCAAACCGAGCGCGCGGTCCGCGTCGAGCTCGACCATCGTTCCGCCCGTCCCGACGGCCACGAGCGCGCCAAACGGTGGTGAACGGGTGAAGCCGGCCATCGCCTCGACGGCGCTCCGGATCTCCTCCTGCAGCTCGAAGCCATCGATTCGGGCATGCGGAAGCCGTGAGGTCACCTCGGCCGTGATCGAGGTAATCGCGGTGGTGAGTCCCTCTTCGTCTTCGACCCCGAGCACGACACCACCGACGTCCGAGCGATGGGGTACGTCTTTCGAAACGAGCTTGACGACCATGGGGAATCCGAGTTCACCGCAGCGCGCCCTTCCTTCGGCCTCGCTCCCGACGAGGATCGATCGCACCCGAGGGATCCCGTAGAGATCCAGCAACCGTCCTGGGTCTCGCTCGATCTCCGCGCCCAGGGCAGCGACCTCGGACGGGAGCTCGCGGTTCTCCCTCCCGTGTGTCTGCGCCCAGCGGCCGGCGCGTCCCGGTGTTCCCTTGGATAGATTCCCGATGGCAACGAAGCCCTCTCGCAGGCCCCGGACCACCGGCACACCATGGGACGTGAGCTTCTGCGTGACGGTCTCGTGCAGGGCCTCGGACGTCGGCGAGATCATGACGACGGGCTTTTTCGCATTCCGACCTGCCTCGCCGTAGCTCGTCAGGATGGGCTCGTAGCTCGCGAGCGATCGCGGGTTGAGCGTCGACTGCGCGTCTTGTATCAGGGCCAGTCCGTCGACGTTCGGGTCAGCGAGTACGGCGTCCGCGGCTTCGCGGATCCGCCGCTCCTCTTCGATCACGGTTGCGCCAATGTCGACCGGGTTCTCTCCAGTTGACCCCGGAAGAAAACGCTGGAGCGCGCTCTTCGTCGCCTCGTCGAACCCGGCCAAAGGGACGGAAGCCTGCTCGGCGACATCGCACGCCAGGGCCGTCTGGCCCCCGGATATGCCGACCACAGCAAGGCGAGCGCCCGCTCTCAAATTTCGCACGCCTACCGACCGGCATTCCAGCGACGCGATCAGCTCGTCGTAGTCACGCACTGTCGCGATGTCGCACGCATCGAAGTAGCAGTCATAGGCATCTCGCTCGCCGATCAGCGCTCCGGTATGGGCCGCGGCGGCAGCGGTTCCCGTGCTCGACGTGCCGACGTTCAACACGATGACGGCTTTGCCGGCGGCATGCGCCGACTCCGCGGCTTCGGCGAACGCGACCGGGTGTGCGATTCGTTCGGTCACGACACCGATCACGGAGGTCGCCGCGTCGCCCGCCAGCCAGGTCACGTAGTCGGCCGCCGTCACCTGGAACTCGCTTCCCACGGTAATGACTTTCGAAAACCCGACCGCGGTGCTGTTCATGATCGAGATCGCCGCGGATCCTGATTGAGCCACGAGGGCGACGTTCCCGGCTATGACCCGTTCGGAGGGCCGCGTCGGATAGAGCCGCAGCCCATCGGTGAAATTGATGAGACCCATGCAGTTCGGACCCTGGACGACGATCCGGCTCGTTCGGGTGAAACGGCGTAGAGCATCCTCGTCCTCTCGGGAAAAACCGTTGGCGAAGACAATGGCGGCCCGAACTCCGGCGCGCTCCAATCCGTGCAACGCCTCACCGACGCCGGCCGCGGGAATCGCCACCACCGCGAGATCGATGCCTTCGGGCAACGATTCCGGAGAAGAGACCGCGTGAAGATCGTCGATCGAGGAGGCGGTCGGGTGGACGGGGATGACCGGCCCGGGAAAGCCCCACTCCTTCAGATTGGTGATGACGAGGTTGCCTTGAGAGACCCGTCGCGAGGAAGCTCCAACCACGGCAACCGAGCGCGGGCGCACCAGGGCGGTGACGTCCCTGAACATCGGCGCTAGCCGAGCCGAAAGAACCGTGCCGCGTTGTGATAGAGCCATTTTTCGACGACGGATTCCTTCAACGGCAGGCTCTGGTACTCCGCGATGAGCTCTTCGAAGCTTCGCCCCATCAGCGCCCGGGAGAGGCCGACCATGATCTTGTCTTGCAAGAGCGTGTTTCCGAATTGCAGGAATTGCTCCCATCCGGACCCCTTGGTCGCGAAGTGACGCGGCCGATGGGCGGCGGTATCGCAATAGAGGTTGGGATGCCGGCGCAGCAGACCGACCATGTCGGCGACCCAGGGCCACCCGGAAAGTCCGGCGACGATACGGAGCTCGGGAAAATCGACTGCCACATCGTCGAGATACCGGGGATGCCCGAGATCGTAGGCACGATCGTTGGCGTAGTTCATGGATGTGTAGATTCGGACCGGGAGGTCGAGCTCGACACATTTCGCATAGAGCGGATAGTACCTCCGGTCGTTCGCGGGCACGCAGGTGTAGAGGGGATTGACGCGGATTCCCAGGGCGCCATCTTCTTTGACCAATCTCTCGAGCTCACGCACCGCACGCATGCCGTCGAGGGGGTTGAGCACGACCAGGGTCAGAAAGCGGTTCGGATAATCCCGGTGAATCTGCGCAATCGCCGAGTTGCGCGTACCGACGAGAAGCGCTGCTTCGATACCGGCGCGATCCATGTCGGCCACCAGCTTCTTCATACCGCCGTCGGTGCCCGGAGAACGCTCGGTCGAAGACCCTGGGAAGACGTGCTCGTAGTTCGCGAAGCCGTATCCCGCGGGTGGATCCAAAGCGTCCGGAAAGGGCGTACCAGGCCGACCGCGCTCGACCGCGTGATAGTCCGGATCTCTCAGCTCCGCCGGTGCATAGCACTCGAGATCGATCACGCGTGTCATGCGGTTTCCTCTCGTCCGCCTTCGGCGACGAAGTCTAGCATGGCTCTAAACCTGTTAAGAATTGGGCGGTGAGTCGGCCAAATGGGGTACCTGTAGCGAGAGAAGCGAAGAGTCGATTTTGACCTGTGCCGACACAGGCGGTAGCTTAGCTCCCACACGAGAAAGGAGACCTCATGCTGCGTGCACGTGTGAGCGTGGCTTCCATGTTTGCTTGGCTCTGTCTTGTCGTGATCGCTTCGGGTCAGCCGGAGATCGAGCACATTTCCGACGCACCGACTCGGGCAGAGGGAGACGGACCCTTCAACCGGCTGATTCTTCGGGGTGTGACCTTGATCGATGGCACCGGGGCGCCCCCCGTGGGTCCCGTCGACATCGTCGTCGAGAAGAATCGTATCGCGCGGATCGAGAGCGTCGGTTTTCCCGGAGTGGCGATCGACCCGGCGCTACGGCCGAAGGCTGAGCCCGGGGACAAGGAGCTGGACCTAGAAGGACACTACCTGCTCCCCGGCTTCGTCGATCTCCACGGGCATATCGGAGGCGTAGAGCAGGGCACGCCAGCAGAGTATGTTCTGAAGCTTTGGATGGGACACGGAATCACTACGATCTGCGACCCCAGCACTGGCAATGGGTTGGACTGGGTGCTGGCGCACAAGGAGAAGAGCCTCGCGAACACGATCACCGCACCGCGCATCGAGGCCTACCCCGCATTTGGTCAGGGCCATGACGGCCCGATGGCAACCACGGAAATCGCGAGAGTGTGGGTCGGGACGATCGCCGCCAAGGGCGCCGATGGGATCAAGTTCTTTGGGGCTCGACCCGACATCATGGGCGCGGCCATCGACGAGGCAAACAAGCACGGTCTTCGCACGACGTGCCACCACGCACAGTTGAACGTGGCCTGGCTCGATGCCCTCGACTCCGCGCGTCTCGGCCTCACCTCCATGCAGCATTGGTACGGGCTTCCGGAGGCGCTGTTCGAAGACAAGACGATCCAGCATTATCCACTCGACTACAACTACAACAACGAGCAGCACCGCTTCGTGGAAGCGGGCCGGCTCTGGCGCCAGGCTGCGGCACCGTACAGCGATCACTGGAGCACCGTGATGAACGAGCTCATCGAGCTCGATTTCACGCTCTCCCCTACCTTCGTAGCCTACGAGACGACCCGTGATTTCATGCGCATGGCGCGTGCGGAATGGCACGAGGAATACACCCTACCGTCGCTCTGGCGCTTCTATGCACCCAATCGCGAGAAGCACGCCTCGTACTGGTACTACTGGACGACCGAAATCGAAGTGGATTGGAAGCAGAACTACCAGCTCTGGATGACGTTCGTTAACGAATACAAGAATCGGGGCGGCCGCGTCGCGATCGGGTCGGATTCGGGCTATTCCTATAATTTGTACGGCTTCGGCCACATTCGCGAGATGGAATTGCTGCGGGAAGCAGGCTTTCATCCGCTCGAGGTCTTTCGTGCCGCCACGCTCAAAGGAGCGGAGACTCTCGGATTGTCCGAAGACATCGGCACGATCGAAGTCGGCAAGTTCGCCGACATGGTCGTCGTGGAGGAGAACCCGCTGGAGAACATCAAGGTCCTCTACGGCACGGGCGCGGTGAAGCTCGACGAGAACAATGACGTCGTCCGCGTTGGAGGCGTCAAATACACGATCAAGGACGGCATCATCTTCGACGCGAAGAAGCTACTCGCCGATGTGAGGCGAATCGTCGCCGAGGCGAAGGCGCGAGAGAACTTCCAGATCACGCAGCCTGGTCGACCCACCCCCGAGGGAAGCCGCTGACAGAATGCCTTGGCGTCACTCCAGGCGGTCACGCGAGACGACAAACGCATGGAGCTCCAGGATCTGTTCGCTCGTGAGCAGCGACCCAAACGACGGCATGAGAGTTCCCTCGCGCCCCTCGGCCACGGCCTCGAGGAACCGTGAGGGGCTGAGTGTCGTCCTGAACAGAGGTGCTCCCCGGGCCGCGCCCGTCTCGTGGCAGCCGACGCATCGCGCCCGATAGGTGCGCTCGCCCCGGGCAATGGCCTCTTCGTCCCCTGAAAAGGGGCTCGCCTGTGTCGGCGTGCCTCCCTCCGTTGGCAGAGGCGGCGACGCTCCGGGCAACGGCTCGCCGCCTTCGGTCGGCTCGAAACCGTAACCGGGTAGAACCCGGCCGCCGAGCGTATGGCCCGGTTCTCCGACCCGGGGCAAGCTCCCCTCGATCGTGGTCAGATTCGTCCCCGGCGGCACTCTCGCCGGCCCACCGCCGTCGAGCGCGAACACGAAGACGTTACCCGCCTTGGGCTCGTTGTAGTAGAAAGACATGTCGCCACCGATGCCGCCGGAGGGTAC
>DASPGQ010000560.1 GCA_035620555.1 Vicinamibacteria bacterium | reverse complement strand
AGTACTGCCGCCGGTGGTTTCTGATCGGTCTGTGGGACTTTCGCGTCGGCCACGTCGTTTCCTTCGTCGTGGCCACCATCTTCCTGCTTCTCGCGGCGGTGTGGCTCTACCCCAGCGAAGTCCAGGGAAATGCGGTGATGGGCGAGATCGCGCAGATCTTCACGAGAAGCGTCGGGCCGTGGATGATGAACGTATTCCTCGCCGGCGCCTTCGCCGCGACTTTCTCGACGGCGTTCAACTATTTCGATGGTTGGCCCAGGGTGGTCGCGGCCTGCGCGCGAAACTTGTTCCGGAAAACGTGGCTCCTGAAAGGCACCGCCGCCGAGGATTTGACGCCAGAGCACCGACGCCGCTGGTACTCCGAGTACAACATCTACCGCGCGACGATGTTCTACTCGCTCGTCGCCGCCGTCGCGATCATCTTCGGCTTCCCCCGGCCCGTATGGCTCGTCCTCGTCGCATCGGCGCTCGCCTTCTTCGTGGCCCCGGTGATCTTCGCTCTCAACCTCTACTACTGCTTCACCATCATTCCCAAAGACGATCGCTACTTCTATCCCGGCAGATTCGAGACCTACTTCGCCTGGACGAGCCTCGTGGTGTTTACCGGAATGACGGTGCTCGCGATACTCGATCGCGTCTTCGGGGTCGCTCTCTTCGGCGGTTAGCGGCATCTCGAGGCAGAACACCTCTTCGTCGACACCATTCGGCCACGCGACAATCCTCGCATCTCGGTGCCGTCGGCCTGCAAACGAGCTGGCCATGGGCGACGAGAAAGGCGTTCACCCGCGCCCGCCAGCGGATCGGTACGAGCGGCGTCAAGGCCTCTTCGGTTGTCTCGGGCGTTTTCGTGCGCACCCAGTCCATGCGGTTCGAGATGCGGTGGACGTGGGTATCGACCGCAATGGCGGGCTCGCCGTAGCAATTCGCGAGCACGAGATTCGCGCATTTGGGCCCGATTCCTGGAAGCTCGAGGAGACCTTCACGGGTCCGGGGAACGCCGCCGCGGGCGCTCACCGTCCGGGCAAGCGCCCGAAGTTGATCAGACTTCTGGTTGTAGAATCCGGCACCAAAGAGCAAACGCCTCAGCCTTTCTCGCGGAAGCGACAGAATTTGCTCCGGGGTCCTGGCGATGGCGAAGAGCTCCGCGCAAACCCTCGTCGTGGTCTCGTCCCGCACGCGCTGGCTGATGAGGCAGGCCACGAGCTCCATGAAAGGCGAGCGTGTGGTCTCGAACGAACCTTGATAGACCGGAGCCTCGCGGTAGCGTCCGTTTCGCGTGTCGCGCGCTAGCCGTCTCAGGACGGCGAGGATGCGCTCGTTTCGCCTCACGCCGAACGGTGGCGCGTCAGTCCAGTGCCGACATCGCTGCGGCGAGGCCGGCTTTCAGATCCGTCGAATAGCCCTGTACCGCGAGCGCCTGGCTGATGCACGACAAGAAGAACAGGATTCGCTCGGGCGACGAGGAATATCCCATGAGACCGACGCGGAAGACCTTGCCTTTCAACGCGCCCAGGCCTCCTCCAATCTCGAGGTTGAAGGTCTCGAGAAGGTAGCCTCTCGTTCTCGCATCGTCCACACCACCAGGAATGCGTATGGTATTCAACGATGGTAGACGATGCTCCGGCGCCACGAGCATCTCGAGTCCCATAGCCTCCACTCCGGCGACCAGGGCCCGATGGTTCCTGAGATGGCGGGCGATTCTCTGTTCGAGCCCCTCCTCCTCGATGAGGAGCAGCGCTTCGAGCAACCCGTAATTGAGAGTGCTCGAGCTGGTGTGATGATAGGCGCGCCCCGTCCAATATTGATCGAGAAGCTGCGCATCGAGATACCAGCTCCTCGCGGGATGCTTCCGCTTCTTCATCGTGTCGACCGCGCGCGCGCTGAACGTCACCGGCGCGAGCCCGGGCGGACTGCCGATGCATTTCTGCGAACAGCTGTAAGCGGCGTCGATTCCCCACTCGTCGATGCTCACATCGACCCCGCCAAGCGACGTGACGCAGTCGAGCAGCACCATGACCCCGTGCTCGCGGGCCAGGCGGGTGACGTCGTCCATCGGTTGCAGGACCCCGGTGGAGGTCTCGGCATGGACGATGGTCATGAGCTTGAATCGGGCCTGTTTCAGCGCCGCCTCGATCGCGTCGGGATCGGTGGGCCTCCCCCATTCCCCTTCCACGACCGTCACTCGCGCGTCCTGGCGTTCCGCCATCTGTCTGATGCGGTCACCGAAGTAACCGTGCACGCACACGAGCACCGGGTCATCGGGCTCGAGCAGGTTCGCCACCGAGGCCTCCATGCCCGATGTGCCCGTCCCCGGAGTCGCCTGCGTCAGCGGATTTCTGGTCCGGAACACCATCCGCAAACTTTCACGGATGCGATCGAGCACTTCCAGGTAAGCGGGATCCAGATGGCCGATGACGGGCGATCCCAGCGCGCGGTAGACGCGGGGGTGGATGTCGAGCGGTCCCGGCCCCATCAAGGTTCTGAGGGGAGCTTCGAATCGTGTGGGCATCATGAGCGCTCCTTTCGCTTCTTGGTTCTTATTGCCGTGGCGGGACCTGCGATCCGCCACCGCTCGGCAGGCTGGGCCGTACTTTTTCATTCGCCTGCTACTCTCTTGGTTTGATATTCACGTCCACGATAGCGGTCATTACCGCGTCGTGAAACGCGGGCCGGAGATCGAAGATCTTTCGGTTGTCGCGCGTGGGATGCACCCGGTTCGTGAGGAGAATGGCGAAGAGCTCGCGCTCGGGATCGATCCACAACGAGGTCCCGGTGAACCCGGTATGCCCATAGGAGGCTGAGGAGAAGTAGAGGCCCGCCGAGCTCGGCTCCGAAGGAGTATCCCATCCGAGAGCGCGGCTCGAACCTTCGACGAGATTGACCCGCGCCGTGAACCGGGCGATCGTCCGGGCGTTGAGCAGCCGCCGCCCGTTATAGGCACCCCCGTTCAGCATC
>DASPGQ010000559.1 GCA_035620555.1 Vicinamibacteria bacterium | reverse complement strand
GAGCTCCTTATCGACTTTCTCCTCGAGCTGGGAGACCAGTGGAGCCAGCCAGGAGCCGGGAATCTCCTCACAACCGATCTCCCAGAGAAACGGCTTCATACCGGCACCGGGGTGAGCGATTCCACGTAGGCTCGGGCGATGGCGCAGGCCAGCTCCCGTATCTTCAAGATGAGCGCCGTGCGTTCACTCACCGAGACCGCGCCCCGTGCGTCGAGTATGTTGAACAGGTGCGAGCAGCGAAGGCATAGCTCGTAGGCGGGTAACACCGTACCGGCGGCCAGGAGGCGTTCACTTTCCTGTCGAAGATCCTCGAAATGACGTCTCGTCATCTCGACGTTCGCCAAATCGAAGCTGAACCTCGAGCCTTCGACCTCGTCGCGCCGTCTGACTTCTCCGTACTTGATGCCTTTCGCCCACTCGAGCTCGTACACGTCGTCCACGTTCTGGAGATACATGTCGAGCCTCTCGAGTCCGTAGGTTATCTCCACGGAAATCGGCGACAGCTCGATCCCGCCCGCCTGCTGGAAGTAGGTGAACTGCGTGATCTCGAGTCCATCGAGGAGGACCTGCCAACCGATGCCCCAGGCGCCGATCGTCGGTGACTCCCAGTCGTCCTCCTCGAAACGGATGTCGTGCTCCCGCGGCTCGATACCACAGGCCCGCAGACTCCGGAGGTACTGATCCTGAATATCGTGGGGTGAGGGCTTCAGGATTAGCTGGAGCTGGTGGTGCTTGTACAGGCGGTTGGGGTTGTCCCCGTATCGCCCATCGGTGGGGCGACGCGAGGGCTGGACGTAGACGACCTTCCAGGGCCGTGGCCCGAGCACCCGGAAAAAGGTCTCGGGATGCATCGTGCCCGCTCCCATCTCCAGATCGTAGGGCTGGTGGACGAGCACACCTCGGTCCGACCAGAACTTCGTGAGCTTGAAGACGAGCTCCTGAAAAATCACGGTTTCGTTCGCCGCAACATGTCTTCGAATACGCGATGCGATCTCAGCTC
Source organism: Vicinamibacteria bacterium (assembly GCA_035620555.1). Lineage (NCBI taxonomy): Bacteria > Pseudomonadati > Acidobacteriota > Vicinamibacteria > Vicinamibacteria bacterium. The sequence continues at coordinate 2,657 of DASPGQ010000559.1, read as the reverse complement.
TTTGTCGAGGTGCTCTTGCAGGATGCGATGCGAGACCACGCCGAGCTCGGAGAGCACGGTGTCGGACTCGGGTTCGAGCGTCTCGCCGGGCGGAGTCCTCCAGACGACGGCCTCGAGGAAATCGACGGTCTCTCGAGAGAGCGGGAGCCCGCGGCCCAGGCAGTCCCCGCACTCGAGCCGGTGCTCCTCGGTGAGATAACGGGCTCCGGTTTCCCTGAGAGCGCGCCCGCAGGATGGGCAGGTTCGCCGGAGGGGAAAGAGACCCGAGAGTCTCAAGAGCCATACCTCGAAATAGCGGGCCCTGGTCTCCGCCAGCTGCGGCTCGTCCAGGGAGCCGATCGTGGCCCTCAGGAGCCGATAGATTCTCTGGTTGGGATCCCGCTCGGGCGTAAGCGCATCAACGAGGTCGGAAAGGTAGCCTAGGGTCGTCGCCAGAACGGGCTCTCCAAGTCGTGAAAATCTCGTGCGGACTATATCACAGCGATCGACGCTGACCAGCTCGCGGCTCGGTTTCTCGAAGAAGACCAAATCGACTTCGGTTCCCACTTCGAGCGACGAGCCGAAGCGCGAACGGGGCCGGCGAGCGGCCTTGGCCATCCCGCGAATCTTCCCGTGCTCGACGGTGTAGAAGACGGCGATCTTGTCGGACTCGCCCACGCGGTAGGTCCGGAGAACGATGGCTCGAGCGCGGCGAAGCGGCACGGCGCCTATTGAAAGCGCGACAAGAAGAGCGCTCCGAGGCCGAGAAACAAAAGGAACCCGGTCACGTCGGTGGCCGTGGTGACGAACACGGACGAGGCGAGGGCGGGATCGACCTTGAGCCACCTCAGGGCGAGGGGGATGAGCGTTCCCATGACCGCGGCCACGAGCAGCGTGCCTACCATGGCGAGTGCGAGGACGGCGCCGAGCCAGGGGTCGCCCTTCCAAAGGAACGCGGCGACACCGACGAGCAGTCCGATGGTGATTCCGTTCACGATGCCGACCAGCACTTCCTTGAAGAGAGCCTTACGGCTGTTGGACCAGGAGAGCTCGCCGAGAGCGATGCCGCGAACCATCACCGTGAGCGTCTGGTTACCGGCATTCCCTCCGAGGAGAGGCACGACCGGCATGAAAACCGCGAGAAGGGCGAACTGGCTGATCGTATTCTCGAAGAGGCTGACGACGAGCGCTGCCATGAAGGCGGTGCCGAGATTCAAGACGAGCCAGGGGATGCGTTTCGCGACCGAGGTACGGGGCCGCGTGAATACTCGCTCCTCGCGGTCGAGGCCCGCCAGGCGGTACATATCCTCGGTCGCCTCTTCCTTGATCACGTCGATGACGTCGTCGACGGTGATGACCCCGACGAGCTTGTTCAACGAATCCACGACGGGGATGGCCAGCAGGTTGTAGGAGGCGACGAGCTGAGCGACCTCCTCCTGATCGGTATCCGTCGCCACCCGGATGACATCGGGCTCCATGATATCGGCGAGTTTCGTATTGGGCCTTTTCAGAAGGAGCTGGCGCAAGGAAAGGACCCCCACGAGGTTGCCGTGATCGTCGACGACGTAGATGTAGAAGACCATCTCGAGATCGCCCGCGTCCTGGAGTCGTCGGATCGCTTCCTCAACGGTCGTGTCCTGATTGAGGGAAAAGACCTTGGGACTCATGATGCGTCCCGCGGTCTGATCGGGATACTGCAGGAGATCCTCGACGTCGGAGGCCTCTTTCTTCCGCATCGCCCCGAGGATTTCCTCTTGAAGCTCCGGCGGAAGGCGGGGCACGAAGACAGCCGCATCGTCCGGGTCGAGCTCCTGCAAAATGACGGATATTTCCTGAGAAGTCATCTCGGAGAGAAGGGACGCCCCTCGCTCGGGACCGAGCTCGGAGATGGCGGCGCTCGCAAGCCGTATGTCCCGCTTGTGGAGGGTCTGAAAGGCGTCGCGCCTCAGATGCTCGGACAGCTCTCCCAGGATGCTCGCGATGTCTGAGGGGTGGAGACGGCTAAGGATGTTGAACGCGTTGACGTGAGCCCCGCGGGCGACGAGCTTTCGCACCGTCTCGGCGAGAAGTGGGGTCCGGGTCGAAAGCATCGTTCGAATCCATGAACGTGTTGCTGGTCTTCGGTCCTATCGGACCTTCGCCAATTGCCTCGCTCATTTCTGCTCGTTCGTTAGACTAGCATAGGCGGACGGGCGGGAGAAACACCACTCGGGAGCGATAAACGACGATGATGATGTCGATATTCTCGGTCGAGGCTCTCCTGGTTGTCGCGGGCGCGGGCCAATTGCTCGCGCAGGACTCACCGGGTGCCCGCTACGGACACGAATTGGTCTTCGACGAAGCCCGGGGAACGACCCTTCTCTTCGGGGGTTTTGGCCCGGACGGCGAGCCCAAAGGCGACACCTGGGGTTGGAACGGAAAGTCGTGGCAACTCCTGGCGACGGCCGGCCCTTCGCCGCGAAGATGGCCCGCGGTCGCTTACGACTCCCGGCGGAAAATCGTAGTTCTCTTCGGTGGAAGAGACGGTGTCGGGCGCTCGGGAGCCTCGCTCGCCGATACGTGGCTCTGGAATGGAGCCGAGTGGCGCGAGAGCGATGCCACCGGTCCACGTCCGTCGGGGCGCGACCATCACCGCGCGGTCTACGATCGGCGCCGGGATCGCGTCGTCCTGTTTGGAG
>DASPGQ010000558.1 GCA_035620555.1 Vicinamibacteria bacterium | reverse complement strand
CGAATTCTACCCATGCCCGCCTTCTTGGCCTTGCCCCATTCGGACGCCTGCAGCGAGACATCGATGCCCGTGGGGAGCAGTCCGAGAAACGCGGCCAGGACGAGCCACGAGCCTCGAGGCACTTCGAACATCACGAAGTGGGCGAGGCCAGAAAGAGGTGCGGGATCGACGACGTAGACACCAACGGTGGAGATCACGAGAGTTCCTGCCATCACCTTCGTCACCCACTCCACGGCGCGATAGTGACCCCTCAAGATGATGACCACCGACGTGACGGAAAGCACGAGCCCGAACACCCAGCTCGGAAGCTCGAGGGCGAAATAATCCAGGAAGAAGTAATAGAGAACGGCAGCGGCTGCCGCCAGTCGTCCCGCCTGTCCGATGGCGCACTGGAGCAGCGTCGCAACGAGCACATACCAGAGGGGCCATTTCTTCCAGGCCGTCGCGTAGGCATCGAGCATGCTTCGTCCCGTCGCATTCGTGAAACGAAAAGCCATCTCGAAGCCGTGGTACTTGAAGACGTAGGACACGAGAATCGCCCAAAGGAGCGCGTACTCGAATCGTCCCCCGGCCACCGGTGCCGTTACCAGATGGCTCGTGCCGATCCCGGTCATCATCAAGATCATCCCGGGACCGAAATGTCTAAAGAGACCTCGCGGACTCGTCTCCGGGAGAGTGAGTGTCTCGAGGACGTTGGTTCTTTCGTTCATTCGCTCGAAATTGTGAGCTTATATAGAGAAAGCGATCCCAATTCAATGGGGTCGCCAAACGCGGTACAATGAGGCAGCGGCACGGCCAATCGAAGGTGTTGCATGCAAACAATTTAGAACGAAGGTGAGCTCATGACGACGGTCAGCGAGATCAAAGTAAGACGGACGAAAGCGTCTCGTTTGTCGCAGGTGGATTTCGACAATATTCCGTTCGGCCGGGTGTTCAGTGACCACATGCTGGTGGCCGACTTTCGAGACGGAACCTGGCAGCCTCCGGAAATCGTCCCGTTCGGCACGATGACCCTTTCCCCCTGTACCACGGCGCTTCATTACGGTCAGTCGATCTTCGAGGGACTCAAGGCCTATCGAAACATCCACGGGAAAGCCGTGCTTTTCCGGGTCGGTGACAATTTCGCGCGAATGAACCGTTCGGCGGAACGCATGGTGATGCCTCAGATCCCCAAGGAATTGTTCCTCGACGGTCTGAAAGAGTTGATCCGGATCGATGCCGACTGGATTCCCTCGAAGGAAGGAAGCTCTCTCTACATCCGGCCGCTGATGTTCGCGAACGACGATTACATCGGCGTCAAACCCTCCGACGCCTATCGGTTCGTCATTTTCACCTGCCCGGTTGGGCCTTACTACACCGAGCCGGTGAAGCTTTGGGTCACCCGCCAGTTCGTGAGGGCCGCCGAAGGTGGAACCGGTGAGGCCAAGACCGCGGGAAACTATGCCGCGAGCTACTACGCGGCCCGTCAGGCTCAACAGAGGGGTTACCACAACGTTCTCTGGCTCGACGCCAAGGAACATCGCTACGTGGAAGAATGCGGCACGATGAACATCTTCTTCGTGATCGACGGCGCTGCCGTCACGCCCGCTCTTTCGGGAACCATCCTTCACGGAGTCACCCGCTCGAGCGCCATCACGCTCCTCGAGGCCATGAGCGTTCGAGTGGACGAGCGGCGAATCTCCATTGAAGAGATACGAGACGCCCACGAAAGCGGCAAGCTCTCCGAAGCCTTCGGGGCAGGGACGGCGGCGACGATCGCGCCGGTCATACGAATTGGCAGCGAGGAAGATGTCATGGACCTTCCACCCGACGAGGAACGTTCGATCGGGCCCGAGCTCCTGAGGCAGCTCACCGACATTCGTTTGGGACGTGCGCCGGACCCGTACGGTTGGGTCGAGCCAGTGAATTGAAGGGCTTTGGCGGCTGTCTCGCCCTGGGCCTTCTAGCCGCCACCACGCTCCGAGGACCTTCGGTAACGCCGGGACTCGACGTTCTCCGCGAGGATGGAAGCTTGCTCGCGGGAAAGCGCGTCGGGCTCATCACGAACCATACCGGTGTGGCCCTCGACGGCACTCCCGCGGTGCAGGTTTTGCAAGACCTGGGGCTTTCCGTGGTCGCTCTCTTCGCACCGGAGCACGGATATCGCGGTGATGTCGCGGCCGGTGAGCCCGTTGCCTCGCGGGGCGCCGACGCATCGGCTCCTCCCGTGCTCAGCCTCTACGGCGAGACGCGTCAGCCCACGGACGAAATGCTTTCCGGCATCGACGTTCTCGTATTCGACATCCAGGACGTCGGCGTTCGGTTCTACACGTACGTCAGCACGATGAAGCTCGCCATGGAGGCGGCGGCCCGTAACAACATCGAGTTCCTGGTCCTGGATCGGCCGAACCCGAACGGAGGGGAGCGCGTCGAAGGTCCGATTCTCGATCCCGAGTTTCGCTCATTCGTCGGAATCAGCGAGATCCCTCTCCTCCATGGGATGACGGTCGGAGAGCTCGCGAATCTCTTCAAACGCACCATGCCCGGGGGTGAGGTTCTCCGGCTCACAGTGGTTCCGGTTCGGGGATGGAAGCGAGAGATGCTCTGGGGCGATACCGGGCTGCCATGGCGCCCTCCGTCCCCCAACCTGCGCACGGTAACGTCCGCGCTCGCCTATCCCGCGTTCGGTCTCCTGGAGGGAATCAATGTCTCGGAAGGACGTGGTGTCGACGAGACGTTCGAGCGCGCAGGAGCCCCGTGGATCGATCGAGCACTCCTGAGCGAATCGATGCGGGGGCGGAGTCTTCGCGGTGTGCGCTTCGAGCCGACGAGCTTCGTGCCGAGAGACATTCCCGCTGCGCCCGAACCGAAGTATCGTGACGAGACCTGTCACGGGGTGAAGCTTCTAATCGACGAGCCGAGAAACTTCGAGGCCGTTCGCACCGGCCTCAGCGCGATCGCCACTATCCGTGATCTGTTTCCTCAGTCGTTCTCCTGGGTGCGTCGCGGTGACGGATACTGGCTGGATCGGCTGCTCGGCACCGATCGACCTAGGCAATCTATCGAGGCCGGAGTCGGCGTGGACGAAATCGTCTCGCGCGAGCGGCCTCGAGTCGAGGCGTTTCGCCGCCTCCGGGCCACTTGCCTTTTGTACTAACCTCGTGCTGTATAATTCTCGGCGATGAAGTACACCGGGCCCGACAATCAGGACGGCTCAGCCTCGTTCCAACCGCCGGATGACGACGATCTCGAGGACATCGACGAGCCCGACGACGAGGACGATGAGCTCGAGGATGACCTCGTGGATGACGACGATCTCGACGACGAGGAGGAGTACGAGGAGGAGTACGACTACGACGAGGACGAGGACGAAGACGAAGACGACGACGAGGACGAGGACGAGGAGCTAGACCGCTGGGAAGGCGACTCGGATGACGACTGGGACGAAGACCGGCTGAATTAAACGGCGCTCGAAACGCCCACCGCGAGCGCCCCACGTCGAGCGACCGCTCACCTCCGCGCCTGCGCGTCCCGTTGGCTACCTACCCTGCCGAGCCCGTCCTCGTACTCGAAGGCGGCGGTATGCGCGGCGTCTATACGTCGGGAGTCCTCGAAGCGCTCGCCGAATCGAAGCGAATTCGCTTTGCACAGATCGTCGCGTGCTCGGCGGGGGCCTGCGCCGCGGCCTCTTATCTTGCCGGCCAGCCAGAGCGAAACCGTCGCGTCTATCTCGACTTTCTCGACGGCGACAAGCTGGTCCGTTTCCGTCGATTGCTCCGGGGCGGAAGCATCATGGACATCGATTACCTCGCCTTCGACGTGACGCTCCGGCTGTGCCCCCTCGACATCGACGCGCTTCGGGAGAGCGAGACGAGACTTCACCTGGGCGTTACCGACTGGAACACGGGAGAAGCGCGCTACCTGACCAACCACGAGGACGACATCGTCACGGCTCTTCGCGCCACCTGCGCCCTCCCGTTTTTCTACCGAGGCGAGGTGTTCTATCAGGGCAGCCGCTATGTGGACGGCGGTGTTTCCGATCCCGTTCCCATTCGCAAGGCTTTGACTCTCGGTGCACGCGAGATCGTCGTCGTCCTTACGAGCTCGATCGAGAGCCGAGCGCAGGAGCGGTTTGCCCCGGGACTCGCTTTCCTCTTCTCTTCGAGCTCTGCCATCCGCCGGGCACTTCGCGAGCGCCACCATCGATATCGGGAAGCGGCAGAGTTGACTCGTTCGCCTCCGAGCGGCGTTCGAATCCGGGTGATACGACCGACCGCACGGCTGCCGGTCACGCGAACGACGACGGATCGCCGTCTCCTCGAACAAGGCTGCGATCTCGGCTACGAAGATGGGCGACGCTTCGTCCAACAGATGTTCGATTCAGAGCAGAGCGATCAGCGTAGCCTCACTCGAACCGAGGAATCGAGCTCGGGCAGAAAACTCTCTGAAACGTAGACGATCTTGCCGGAGAAGACGGTCATGTCGACCTTTACCGCCGCGAGCAGCTCCGTGGGGAGCTCGAGGAGATCCTGAGACACGACAGCGAGATCGGCCAACTCTCCCACTCGCGGAAGCCGACCCGTGTAAGCGAAGACGGCTTCGCCCACGGAAAGCCTCTCTTCCGGAAGCCAGCCGTTCTCGGGGTTTCCCTCGAAGTCTTGTCGCGTCACGGCGGCCGCGATACCGGCGAGCGGATCGAGGCTCGCGAGCGGCCAGTCGCTCCCGAACGCCAGGCGCACTCCGGTACGCTCGAGGGTGCGAAGGGGAAACTCGCGACCCTTGCGGTGTCGAACGGGAATCCAGTCGGGCGAGATCTTGAAGGGATGGACTCGAACCAGCAGGCGTCGCGTCCTCAGCCTATCGATATCGTGGGGGGAGAGTCGGACCACGCCGTCGATGCGATGGGTGCCACGACTCTCCGCCGCATCCAGCGCGGAGGAAACCTCGGCTTCGTGCGACGACGTTTCCGAGAAATGGACGTGGAGCTCGAGCTCTCCTCGGCGCTGCAGTTCCGAGTAGAGGTTGCGGGGCTCGGGGAAGAGAAGACCCGATGTCTCCACGGCGGTGATACCGAAACGGTGAACGTAGCGGATTCCTCGTCGGAGGATTCGAAGTCGCTCCTCGTGACTTCGCTCCGCGGGCGCTCCCGCATCGATCGCTTCGGAGGTAGCCCAGACTCGCGCCTCTTGAGAAATCAGCCGCACCGGGCGATCGGGAAACGCGGAGTCGAGATCGTTCGTTCCGGCTCGACGCACGGGATCCACGATATGGTGCCGCCATCCGACACCTTGCAGCCACTCTCCCGGAGGCATTGAAACGGCGTGGACGCGCAGGATATCGAGGAGCTCCTCGTAGGACGCGGCTTCTCTGATGAGCGGCCAATCGAGGCTTTCCGAGCCGGCGTAAAGGTGCACGTGAGCGTCGGCGAAGCTCGGAAGGAGCATCCGGCCGTCGAGGTCGATCACTCCCGTGCCCCTTCCCATGTAATCGCGGACCGCGGATTCTCCGCCAATCGACACGATGCGACCCTCGTCGACCGCGAGCGCGACGGCCTCTTCGGCACCGAAGATGCTGCCTCTCACGAAGACGAGATCCGCCGGCGGCACGGGAGAAGCGCAGCTCATTGCGAGGGCCGAGCTGGCAAGAAGAACTGCGACGCGCACGCCTCTATCATATGTTGGGAGGAAATCACGGCGTGCTGAGTGCTGAAGTCGAAAACCTCGCGCGCATCGTTTGGCACTATCACCAGATGGGCCACCGGATCGTGACTGCCGACATCATCCTCGTTCTGGGAAGCCATGACCTCCGCGTCGCCGAGCGCGGCGCCGAGCTCTATGCCGACGGTCTCGCCCCTCGCATCGTGTTCTCGGGCGGGCTCGGGAACCTCACGAGAGACCTTTGGGCCGAGCCCGAGGCGGTGAAGTTTGCCCGTATCGCTCGTGAGAAGGGCGTACCCGAGGATGCCATTCTTCTCGAGACCCGATCGACGAATACCGGTGAGAACGTGCGTTACACCCGCGAGCTCCTCGACGGTATGGGACTCGATCCCGATCGTTTCATCCTCGTCCAGAAGCCGTACATGGAGCGAAGGACCTACGCGACATTCAAGAAAATGTGGCCCGAGAAGGAGGCGATCGTGACCTCACCGCAGATTTCCTTCGACGACTATCCGAACGACGAGATTCCCGTGGAGCGAGTCATACACATCATGGTGGGCGACCTTCAAAGAATCCGGATCTACCCCGAGAAGGGATTTCAGATCCCGCAACCGATTCCCGACGAGGTGTGGAATGCCTATGAGAGACTCGTAGCGCTTGGTTTTACCGACAACCTCATCCGCTAGGCGGGCCGTCTGCCCGCGATGCCGGCGTTAGAGGCGAAGGGTGCAGGTTGCCTCCGTCACTCCACACGCCGAAGGTGATGGCGGTGGTAACGGTGACGATGTCCATGCGCCGCCTCGCTCTCGCTCGGACTCAACAGGAAAGGCGCAAACGTCGCTACAACCGTGAAGGTGGCAAGAGCTCCCCGAAGCATGATGAGCCTCCTATTCGCTCATGCACCCTTCCCGCGAATCTTAGCGCACATCGGCCCGATGACGCTAACATGGAGCGTATTTTCCCAAAGGATCCACCGATGACCCATCGCGAAGTCAAACAAATCGTCACGGCTCAGGAAGCGCTCGAAGGCGCCGGCGTCAGAATCCGCCGAAGCCTGGGAACACCGGCCCTCGACTACCATGATCCGTTCCTTCTTCTCGACGAGTTCCATTCCGAGGACGGTGCGGATTACGTCGCCGGATTTCCCGATCACCCCCACCGAGGTTTCGAGACGGTCACGTACATGCTGGCAGGTCGTATGCGCCACGAAGATCATACCGGCGCTCGAGGCGAGCTCGGCCCGGGCTCCGTCCAATGGATGACCGCGGGCCGCGGCATCATTCATTCGGAGATGCCTCTCCAGGAGCAGGGTCTGATGTGGGGATTCCAGCTGTGGGTCAACCTGCCGTCACGTGACAAGATGACAGCGCCCCGTTATCAGGACATCCCCGCTGAGCGCATCCCCGAGCTTACCCGCGTCGATGGATCACGAATTCGCGTAGTCGCCGGCGTCGTAGAGGGTGTCGTGGGCCCGGTCACCGGAATCGCGACGTCTCCGCTCTATCTCGACATCGTCGTGCCCGCGAAGGCGAGCGTCGTTCAGCCCGTGCCGAAGGCACACAACGCCTTCGTTTACATCTTCGAAGGGGAAGGGATTGTGGGGGGAAAGCGGATCGAACGGGGGCAGCTCGCCGTCCTCTCACGAGGCTCGAGCGACACCGTGGAGATCGTGGCCAGCGGCCAACCGATGCGCGCGCTCCTCGTCGCCGCGAAGCCGCTCGGCGAGCCGGTCGCACGCTACGGACCGTTCGTGATGAATACGCGGGAGGAGATCCAAAGGGCGTTCGAGGACTACCGCGGCGGAACGTTTCTCTCTTGATGTCGAAGCGGCACCTCTTCGAATCACTTCCCACGGAAGCGGTTCACCCTGCGGCCACGAACCTCGATCTCCTGCCGCCTCGAAAACTGCTCGACCTGCTCGCTCGAGAGGATCGGGTCGTGGTGAAAGCGGTTCACGACGAAGCCGCGGCGATCGAGCGCGCCGCAAGGCGACTCGCGACGACGTTGCTGCGTAACGGGCGCGTCTTCTATGTCGGCGCCGGGACGAGCGGACGTCTCGGGGTGTTGGAAGCCGCCGAGTGTCCGCCCACTTTCGGAACCGACCCGGATCGCATCGTCGCGATCGTTGCCGGCGGGCGCGAAGCGGTCTTTCGCTCGAAGGAGGGAGCCGAGGATCGCGCAGACGACGCGTGGCATGCCCTGCGGAGGCACCGGCTCGGCTCGAAAGACCTCGTGATCGGGATTTCCGCGAGCAGCATCACGCCTTTCGTGCGCGAAGCACTCGTTCGCGCGAGCCGCGGCGGCGCAGGAACGGTGTTAGTGACCTGCGGGCCCCGCGTCCGTCGTCTGGCTGACGTCGTCATCGCGCCCGCGGTGGGTCCCGAGCTTCTGGCCGGCTCGACGCGGATGAAAGCCGGCACCGCCACGAAGCTCGTGCTCAACCAGGTGACGCTGCTCGCGATGATTCATGTCGGGAAAGTTTTCGGACCCTACATGGTCGACCTGAAACCCGGTTCGCGAAAGCTTCGCGACCGAGCTATCAGGATCATCGCTTCGGTCGCGGGAGTCGACCGCGCTACCGCCGAGACGCTTTTGGTTGCCGCGGCTCAGAACGTCAAGACGGCGGTGGTCATGGGTCGATTGGCAGTCTCGGCAGCTGAAGCCCGAGCACGACTCGCGCGGGAGTCAGGAGATTTGAGAGCAGTACTCGAGTGACTCATTCGTCGTCAGCGCTCCTTCCTCCTCAGATGATCGAGCGCGAGACGGATCGCGCCGTGAGCGGGCTCCACCGCGAGCGCCGCCACTTGGGCCCAGGGAGCCACTTTCTTGATCAGTTTCTCGAAATCCTGCTGCAGGACCGGCACCGCTTTCCAGAGCCCGCCGGAGAGAACCAGACGAAAATTCTCACCCGCTAGATCGAGCTTGCCAATCACCGATTCGGCGGCCCGAACGAACTCATGCACGGCTTGATCGACGATGCTTTGCGCGCCGGCGTCACCGAGATCCGCGGCCCGCTGAACCAGTGGGGCAAGCGCCGCGATCTCATCGCGCCTCATCTCCCGGTAGACGCGGTGCACGATCGCCTCGACGTGGCTCAAGCCGAGCTGTGACAGCACCAGATCTTCCAGAAGCGTGGGTTGTGCTCGGCCGTCGTAGGCGCGCATGACGGCCCGCAGCGTACTGACCCCCATCCAATAGGCGCTCCCCTCGTCGCCGAGCAAAGGACCCCATCCTCCCGCGCGAGCCGTCGCACCGCGCGCGTTCACACCATAAGCTGCGGCGCCCGTTCCCACGATCAGGACGAGGCCCAGCGCCTTACCCGCTCCGGCGACGAGAGCGATGCGTGCATCATGGGTCACGACGACCTCCCGCGCGAGTCGCAGTCGATCGAAGATGGTCCGCATGGCGGTGAAATCTCGCTCTCGTCCCGCACCCGCCATACCGACGCAAACGCAATCCACCGGGAGGGGGCGCGCGCCGACGGTTTGACGGATGAGGGCGTCCAGGGTGAACTCGATCTCGTCCTCCTCGATGAGCTGGAAGTTAACGCCGGGTCCCCGAGCCCGATTGAGCAGAGCCCCTTCGTCGTCGGCAAACCAGCATTCGGTTTTGGTGGCTCCGGCGTCGATCCCGAGGACTGGCATCAAAATGCAGTATTGGGCAAGCCAATCCGGGTTGACAACCGCAGGAGCTTGCGTTAGTTTACCTATCGGTCGGTAAGTGAACTAAGAGGCATGTTTCTAAACGTTTGAAGCGAGGTGCCGCAATGGATCGAAATCATGTGGTGATTTTCGATACGACGCTCCGAGACGGTGAGCAGTCCCCGGGCGCGAGCATGGACCTCAACGGCAAGCTCAAGATGGCACGCGCTCTTGCCGAGCTCGGGGTGGACGTCATCGAAGCTGGCTTTCCCATCGCCTCGAACGGGGATTTCGAGGCGGTGCGTGAGGTCGCACGACTCGTCGAGGGGCCCATCATCGCCGGACTGGCACGATGCCAGACGAATGACATCCATCGGGCCTGGGAAGCGCTGAAAGAAGCCCCTCGGGCTCGCATCCACGTCTTTCTCGCCACGAGCGCGATCCACCGCGAGTTCAAGCTGGCTATGGCAAAGGAAGAGATCGTGCGCCGAGCCGCGGAGAGTGTGCAGATGGCGCGTGAGCTCTGTGACGATGTCGAGTTCTCCCCCGAGGATGCGTCTCGAACCGAGCTCGATTTCCTTGCCGAAGTCGTCGAGAAAGCCATTGAAGCCGGTGCCACCACGGTCAACATCCCCGACACCGTCGGCTACGCGATGCCTTCGGAGTTCGCCGACCGGATCCAGTACCTGAAGCGACACGTATCGAACATCGAACGAGCCGTTCTGAGCGTGCACTGTCACAACGATCTCGGGCTCGCCGTCGCCAACAGTCTCGCGGCGCTCGCGGCCGGCGCTCGTCAGGTGGAATGCACCATCAACGGCATCGGCGAGCGCGCGGGCAACTGCTCGCTCGAGGAAGTCGTCATGAGCCTCCGGACACGCCGCGACCTCTATGGGCTGACGACGGGAATCGACACGACACGGATCTGTCCTTCGAGTCGTCTCCTGAGTCAGATCACCGGACTCGTGGTGCAACGCAACAAGGCCATCGTGGGTCAGAACGCTTTCGCGCACGAAGCCGGCATTCATCAGCACGGGGTCATCCAGAACCGAGCGACCTACGAGATCATGAAGCCCGAGGACGTCGGACTTTCGACCAACTCCCTGGTGCTCGGCAAACACAGCGGTCGACACGCGCTGCGCAAACGTCTCGAGGAGCTCGGTTATCGGATCGACAACCGGGAGCTCGATCGGATCTTCGTCGCGTTCAAGGAGCTCGCCGACGCGCAGAAAGAAGTCGTGGACGAGGATCTTCGCGCGCTCATGAGCGGGGCGAGCTCACCCTGCTCCGACACCTGGGAGCTCGTCGATCTCCATCTGAGCTCGGGCACGGAGTCGGGGTCCACCGCTACCATCTGCCTCAAGCACAGCTCGGGCCGTTCGGTCAAGGAGGCGGCCTGCGGCAGCGGTCCGGTCGAGGCCATTTTCCGCGCCATCGGGCGGGCGAGCGGAACGGAGCTCGCGCTTATGGACTATCGGGTCCGCGGTCTCACCTCCGGTCTCGACGGGCGCGGCGAGGTCTTGGTCGACATTGAAGAGCTGGGAAAACGACACCAGGGTCGCGCCGTCGGGAATGACATCATGAGGGCGAGCGCCGACGCGTTCCTTCGGGTCATCAATCGCGTGGTCGCGGCGCGCGACGGGGAGAAAGAGCTCGTCGACGTGTTCGGGCAGTAGCAGGGTGATGAAAAACTTAACCCACCCTGCGCGAGCGGAGCGAGCCCGGCGCGCTTGCCGCGCCGTAGTCAGCCCGAGCCGTGGCGGCTCGATCGATTACAGGTCCCGCCACGGTAGTGAGCACTAGTAGAGGAGCGCCTCTGGCCTTCACGCTCTTCGAGAAGCTCTGGCGTCGGCACGTCGTCCTTCCGGCGACCCACGATCATCCTGCCGTGGTTTACATCGACCTGCACCTGATCCACGAGGTGACCTCCCCGCAAGCTTTCCAGGAGCTCAGGCGTCGCGGCATCAAAGTGCGGAGGCCCGAGCGCACCGTTGCCACCATGGATCATTCGACCCCGACGCTCTTCGACGGTGGCATCCCCCGCTACGCGAACGCGCAAACGAGAGAGCAGGTGGAGGCCCTCAGACGAAACTGCGAAGAGTTCGGCATCGAGCTGTACCCCCTGGGTGACGACCGACAGGGCATCGTCCATGTAATCGGACCGGAGCTCGGGCTCACGCAGCCGGGCATGACTATCGTCTGTGGTGACAGCCATACGGCGACTCACGGAGCCTTGGGGGCGTGGGCCTTTGGGATCGGTACGACCGAAGTGGGGCATGTGCTTGCTACCCAGTGTTTGCTCCAGCAGAAGCCGAAGACCTTCGAGGTGCGGGTGGAGGGGACGCTCGGCCCGGGTGTCACGGCGAAAGATTTGATTCTCGCGGTGATCCGCGTCGTTGGTGTCGACGGCGGATTGGGCCACGTCATCGAGTACACCGGGAGCGCAATCGAGGCCCTACCGATGGAGGCCCGCATGACGGTGTGCAATATGTCCATCGAGGCCGGTGCCCGGGCGGGGCTCATCGCGCCGGACGATACGACATTCCAGTACCTCGCGGGCCGGCCTCGGGTGCCCCGGGGTGAAGCCTGGGAGCGGGCGCTCGTCGATTGGCAGAGTCTCGCAACCGACGAGGATGCCGTCTACGACAAGAGCATGGTGCTCGATGCCTCCGCACTCGAGCCGATGATCACCTATGGCACCAACCCGGGGATGACCATCGGCCTGAGCGAGCCCATTCCCCGAGATGCTGTCGATAAGTCACTGCGGTATATGGGGCTTTCAGCGGGCGAGCGACTCGTGGGAAAGCCCGTCGACGTCGTTTTCATCGGGAGCTGCACCAACGCCCGCCTCAGCGATCTCCGGATGGCGGCCTCGGTGATGAAGGGCAGAAAGGTGGCCCCCGGCGTACGGGCCCTGGTCGTGCCGGGCTCTCAGGAAGTCAAGCGCCGCGCCGTCGACGAGGGGCTGGACAAGATCTTCATCGAGGCGGGCGCCGAATGGCGGGAGCCAGGCTGTTCGATGTGCATCGCGATGAACGGCGACGAGCTTGCTCCGGGACAGATCGCGGTGAGCACCAGCAATCGCAATTTCGAAGGGCGCCAGGGAAAGGGCGGCCGCACGATCCTGGCGAGCCCCTTGACGGCGGCGGCGACCGCGGTCACCGGAGCGATCGCCGATCCCCGGCCGATGATGGACTGAGAATGGAGCCGTTTCGAATCCTCGAGTCCCGCACGGTCGTTCTCCCGATCGACAACATCGATACCGACCAGATCATTCCCGCTCGGTTTCTCACGGTGACGACGAAGGAGGGACTGGGGGAAAAGCTCTTCGCCGACTGGCGAGAGGATCCCGGTTTCGTTCTGAATCGCGACGACGCCCGAGGAGCTAAGATTCTCGTCGCGGGGGAGAATTTCGGCTGCGGATCCTCGCGTGAGCACGCTCCGTGGGCGCTCATCGGGTTCGGTTTCAGGGCGGTGGTGAGCGTCTCGATCGCGGACATCTTCAAGGGCAACGCGGTGAAGAACGGTCTCTTGCCCGTGGAGGTGGACGCGGAAACGCACCGGAGCCTGCTCGACAATCCGGGTTGGACGCTTTTGATCGATCTCGAGAGCCAGACGATCGCACTCCCCGGGGGGCGCTCGGTCGGCTTTGCGCTCGATGGTTTCGCCAGACATTGCCTCCTCGAGGGCAAGGATCAGCTCGATTTTCTTCTCGCCCAGGAAAGCGCCGTTTCGGCATTCGAGTCTTTGGCCCCGCTTAAGATAAGCTGACGCAATGTCCAATCACGACGTTGCTTCATGGGACCAGTATGTAGAAGTTCGCTCGGAGACCGAGGCACTCGCCGCCCCCATCCGTTCCGAGGACGCCCAAGTTCAATCGATGCCCGACGCGAGTCCAACCAAGTGGCATCTCGGTCATACGACCTGGTTTTTCGAGACCTTCCTGCTAGAAGGCTTCTCGGGTCACCGGATCGTTCGCGAGGAGTACAAGGTCCTCTTCAACTCTTACTACAACGCGGTAGGAGCTCAACACCCTCGGGTTCGGCGTGGTCTCATCTCCAGGCCTTCTCTCGACGAGGTCGTCGACTACCGTCATGCGGTGGACGCCAGTGTGCGCCGCTTCCTCGACACGGCATCGACCGAGGAGCTCGACCGAAAGGCGGGGATCCTGACCGTCGGACTTCATCACGAGCAACAGCACCAGGAATTGATCATGACCGACATCCTTCATGTCTACGCTTCGAACCCGCTGAAGCCTCGCTACGCCGAGGACGAGCTCCCGCCAGTGGCGGCGGCGGAGCCGATGCGGTGGCACGGGTATCCCGAGGGCATTTACTGGATTGGCCACGAGGGTGAAGGCTTCGCATTCGACAACGAGTACCCGCGCCACCGGCAGTTCGTACACGCCTTCGAGCTGGCTTCTCGTCTCGTGACCGCCGGTGAGTACATGGAGTTCATGTCCAGCGGAGGATACCAGCGGTCCGACCTATGGCTCAGCGACGGATGGGCCGTCGTGCAGAACGAGCGCTGGCAAGCGCCCATGTACTGGGAGCGCCGCTCGGGCACCTGGTGGCAAATGAGTCTCTACGGACTGCGACCGGTCGACCCCAACGCCCCGGTCTGCCACGTCAGCTATTACGAGGCGGAGGCTTATGCCCGCTGGCGAGGAATGCGGCTACCGAGCGAGGCAGAGTGGGAGGTCGCCGCTTCCTCTCTGCCGATCGAGGGCAATCTCTCGGAGAACGGCCGTTATCGGCCCGCCGGCCCGCCACGGGGTCAGAACGGAAACGGTCCGGCACAAATGTACGGAGACCTGTGGGAGTGGACGCAAAGCGCTTATCTCCCTTACCACGGCTATCGCCCGGCGGATGGCGCTCTCGGAGAATACAACGGCAAGTTCATGTGCAATCAGATGGTGTCGCGGGGCGGCTCTTTCGCCACATCCGCCAAACACATCAGGCCCAGCTACCGGAATTTCTTCTACCCGGCCTCTCGCTGGCAGTTTCTGGGAATCCGGCTCGCCCGCGACGCCGAATGAGATGAAGGTGGAGCGCAAGCGATGTGCCTGGGCCGAGAAGGGGAACGAGGCCTACATCGACTACCATGACCGGGAGTGGGGCGTTCCGGTGCACGACGACCGCCGGCATTTCGAGTTTCTCGTGCTCGAAGGTGCCCAGGCGGGACTCTCGTGGGCCACGATCCTCAACAAGAGAGAGGCCTATCGCATGGCATTCGCCCGGTTCGATCCTCGCAAGGTCGCTCGGTTCGGCGAAGACCGAATCTCGGCTCTTCTCCAGGACGCGGGCATCGTACGCAACCGCCTGAAGATTCGGGGCGCCGTTCAAAACGCCCGCGCTTTCCTCGAAGTTCAAAAAGAGTTCGGCAGCTTCGATGCCTACGTGTGGCGCTTCGTCCGCGGAAAACCCAAGGTCAACCGCCGTCGAACGATGAAGGACATTCCGGCGAAAACGAAGGAATCCGACGTTCTCAGCCGAGACCTGAAAGCGCGCGGATTCACATTCGTCGGCAGCACCATCATCTATGCCCACATGCAGGCCACGGGCCTGGTGAACGACCATGTGGTGAGCTGTTTCCGTCACGCCCCCTGCGCCCGCCTGCGCTAGAGCCGAGGCTCCTCGGGGCGCCAGCTGAGCCGCTCCTCCTACCAGGGACCGGCCCTCGAAGCGAACGCTTGTGGGCGCGGTCATGGACGGTATGCATCTTCGATTGGCCGGCGGAAACCATCAAGGTGTCTCGTCTACGTCCAAAACTGCCTCGAGCCTTCGCTTTGGACCACACGAAGACTTGACAGCGCCTTCTCGGTACTTGTACAGTGTTGTTGTACAAGTATTATGACGATCAAAACAACCTATAGTAGGGCCCGTGAGCGCTTCGCCGATCTATGGCGTGCGGTCGAGGAGGATCGGGATGCCGTCATCATCAGCCGCCGAGGACACGCTGACGTCGCGCTCGTGGCCGCCGACGAACTCGCGGGGCTTCTCGAGACAGCGCACCTGCTCCGGTCGCCCAAGAACGCACGGCGTCTCATGAGTGCGCTCCGTCGGGCCCTCAGGGGTGGCGGCAGGAGCCGGTCGCTAAACGAGCTGAAGCAAGAGATGGCGATTGACCGCGAAGCCGAGTAAGCGGCGGGAGGCGGTCTTTCAAAAGGAGTTTCTCGAGGACCTACAGTTCTGGGTCCAGAACGACCGCAAGACCGCTCTCCGCTGCCTGCATATCGTCGAAGAGGTCTTGCGCGACCCATACCAGGGTGTCGGAAAACCCGAGCCCTTGAAGCATCTCGGCTCCGGCCTTTGGTCGCGTCGCCTGACTCAGGAGCATCGCGTCGTGTACCTCGTTCGGCACGAACGAATCGATTTTCTCCAAGCTCGTTATCATTACTGATCACGCTTATAGTCGATCGGTTTTCCCGGAAGGTGATTCTTTCCAGGGAACTCTTCGGATCTCCTTGATCCCGAGATTGAGCCGACGGCGGAGAAGAGCTCTCAGAGTCGCGCCGTCGGAGTATCCGACCCGCAAGGCCACCTCATCGACGCTCGCGTTACCCGTTCTCAAAAGATGCACCGCTCGCTCGAGCCGCAGACTCTGGACATAGGACAGCGGGGATTTCCCGAGCACAGCCTGCATGCGGCGCGCGAGCGTCCTCTTGCTCGCTCCTGCCGCCTTTGCCGCTTCGTCGAGTGAGAACCCTTGGGCGAGCCGCCCGCGGGCCCAGGTCTCGAAGCGCTCGACGATCGGATCGGAGTAGATCAGATGATCCGTCAGCGCGTAGGCAGATTGGGACGGCCTCGAGTCGACGATGAGGTATTTCGCCGTGAGAGACGCGAGCTGCGGACTGACGCCTCGTACGAGCCAAAGGGCGAGGTCCATGTGACTCAAGGCGGCTCCCGCGGTGACGACGGGACCCGATTTCACGATCATGTTCGATTCGTCCAGCAATACCTCGGGATAACGCTTGCGGAACAGAGGCGCCAGCCACCAGGTGGTGGTGGCACGATGATGGTCGAGGAGGCCGGATTCGGCCATCACGAAGGTTCCGATGCAGGCGGCGGTCATCGTGGCGCCGCCGCCGGCCCAGTGTCGAAGCAACGCGGCCGCATCCTGGACGTCCGGCCGGGCGAGAGCCGCCTCCAGTGGATCAGGCATCTTGTACCCGATCGCCGGAACCACGACGCAGTCCGGCGCCCGAATGCCTTCTTTCTGAGCCGGGACGTGGAGCCCGTGTGAGGTCTTGACTGCCTTGCGAACTCCCACGATCGAAAGCTCGAATCGGGGCATGTCGAGCCCCGACACATCCATCAGCTCGTTTGCCGTCTGAAAGGCGTCGAGAACGGCGGACAAACCCAGATCGAAGACACCATCGAGGGCGAGAACGTGGATCCGCATGGCAATAATGATACTAAAAGTGGCGTTCTTGCCTATAGCGCCGCAGACGGGTGGGGTCTACTCTGGCTCTTCGAAAGGAGTATCGACATGCCCACCGATCGAGCGGGAATCAGTCGTGCGAACCCTCTTACGCGCCGGCAGTTCGGACGCCTGGCCGCGGGCACTTGGCTCGGTTCGCGCTGGGCGGAGCCGGGAGGACGTCAGGAAACCCGGGAGCTTGCTCTGGAACGGCGCACGGAATCGGGCGCGCCGAGTGACGAAGGGATCAAACCAATGGAGATTCTCGACACGATTGGAAACACGTCGTTGGTTCGCCTCGAGAAGGTCGTTCCATCGAGCGGCGCGGCCATCTTGGTAAAGCTCGAGGGGGAGAACCCCACCGGCAGTATGAAAGACCGGATGGCGCATTCGCTG
Source organism: Vicinamibacteria bacterium (assembly GCA_035620555.1). Taxonomy (NCBI): domain Bacteria; kingdom Pseudomonadati; phylum Acidobacteriota; class Vicinamibacteria; species Vicinamibacteria bacterium. The sequence goes on along the minus strand of DASPGQ010000558.1, from coordinate 22,825 downwards.
GTTTCACGGGCGGAGACGGACGGTCGACTGAAGTCAGGAGATACCGTGATCGAATACACCGGTGGAAGCACCGGGACGTCTCTCGCGCTGGTCTGCGCCGTAAAAGGGTACCGGCTCCGGATCGTCAGCTCCGACGCGTTCAGCCAGGAGAAGCTGGATCACATGGCCGCGCTGGGCGCGGAGCTCACGATCGTGCCGAGCGAGGGAGGTCGAACGACAAAGAAACTGATCCTGGAAATGATCGAGACCGCCCGTTCTTTGAGCGGGGAGCCGCACACCTATTGGACCGACCAGCTCAACAATCATGACAGCATCGCCGGCTTCTATCCGCTGGGCGAGGAGATCTGGAGCCAGACGAGAGGAGAGATCGACGCCTTCGTTCAATGCGTGGGTACGTCGGCTTCCTCGCGGGGGGTCGCCACCGTCCTGAAGAGGTACAAACCGAGTGTCGAGATCGTCGCGGTCGAGCCCGCAGAGTCATCGGTGCTCCAGGGAGGTCCACCGGGACCGCACCATATCGAAGGCGTCGGGATTGGCTACACACCACCCCTCTGGGATCCGGCTCTGGTCGACGAAATCGTCTCCGTGGGAACGGATGCGGCGATGGATATGGCGAGGCGCCTCGCCCGGGAGGAAGGGCTCTTCGCCGGGACGTCCACCGGGGCAAACGTCGTCGCCGCGATTCGAGTCGCGGAGACGCTTGGACCAGACGCGAAGGTGGTCACGTTGATGGCCGACTCCGGCTTGAAGTATTTGAGCACCGACCTGTACCGGAGCCGGTGAGGAGAAGGCTCGACTAGACGGTTGCGCGTTTGATCTTTTGCTTGAGGCGTTTGACGTTGTGGCGAACTCGCTTGAGCTCGGAAGCGTCTTTTGCCTCGAGCGCCGCCGCCCGCTTCGCTTTCAAAGCGCGGATTTGTGCCTTGACCCTGGACTTGTCGATTCCGACGACCGCGTGATGCGCGCGCGCATCGATACCGAGAGCGGTGCAAAGCGCCAGGACGAGCTGATCTTTGTGCATCGTCTTGTGGCCGTTCAACGCCTCGTTGTCGATACCCGCCGCGATCTCTCGAAGCTGCGCCACCGTCTTCATCTTGAGCTCTTCGTACGAGTGTTCCATTTCTTCGACTCCGCGACCTCTTTCGACTCCCGCATTCGCGGTTAATTTACTACACCCGACAGCCTTCCGTCGTCGATGGGAAACCACCACGTGACGGCGCGAAGTTCAGCCAAAGTGACCGTCCCGGCGACAGCCGGGGGGATCGGCCCCACACCCTGACAGCGTTTTCGAGTGTTGTGATCTTCCTCATTCTCCGGGGCCGGGCGAGTCCACATATTGGTGGTATCACCATGATTCAACACCAAGGGTCGAGAGCAGAGGGTGTTCGTTCCTCCACAGCGCGCCAAAATCGTCTGGCAAAACGTCTCCGGTTCCACTGCGCCGTCCTCGTGGGGATATCTCTTTTGGGAACGACGCTATTCGCCACGCCGATGGACAACAAGGGCACCGACTTCATCATGGCCTTTCTACCCAACCTGGATCACAATGCCCAGATCGAGCTTCATCTCACGGCAGACGTTGCGACCACTGTCACCGTGACCTATCCGGTGAACTTTCCCACGTTCATCGAGAGCGTCCCGGTGAATCCTGGTTCCGTCACGATGGTCGCTTTGCCTCAGGAAGCGTCAATGGGCTGGTTGGCCGACACCGCGGCAAACAACGCCGTCAGGGCTTTCGCCGACGATGAATTCGTCGCCTACTTGATCAATCGGCGGGATTTCAGCAGCGATGCCGCGCTCGGTTTGCCCGTCGATGTTCTCAACACCGAGTACATCGTGCTCGATTACAATCGTGGATTTTTCGACGCCGAGTTCGTCGTCGTCGCTGCCTACGATGGGACAACGGTCACCATTACCCCGGCCATCGATCTGGTTGGTCGTCCAGCTGGCGTTCCATTCGACGTGTTCCTCGATCGGGGGGAAGGATATTTTGGAAGGACCCAATCGACGAGCAAAACCACTTCCTTGAGCGGGACGATCGTCGCCGCCGACCGCCCCGTGGGCGTAACCAACGGCAACGTGTGCGCCGAGGTCCCGACGAGCACGAGCTTCTGTGATCACCTATTCGAGGTGGCTCATCCGGTGCGAACGTGGGGCCGCGAAGCCGCGGTTGCCAATCTTCCCAATCGCCCCGGCGGCAGCGTCTATCGGGTGGTGGCATCCGTCGATGACACGCACGTCGTGCTCGATGGCGCATCCCTCGGCACGATCCACCGCGGACAGTTCGTCGAGATCGGGCCCATCCCCGGCGATCATGTGTTCGCTGCGGATAAGCCCATCTTCGTCGGTCAGTACATGACCGGCTCGGGCTTCCGCCTGCCGGGCGATCCCTCGATGGGCAACGTAATTCCCAGCGCGCAGTTCCTTCCCCAGTACACGTTCTCCACGGTGGGAGCGGACCAATTCCTGTCGAACTACGTGTCGATCATCGCCCATGACTCCGACGTGGGGAGTCTGCTGCTCGACGGAGCTCCCATCCCCGCGTCGGACTTCAGTCCCATCGGGAGCAGCGGCTTCTCTGCCACCGTGCAGCCTCTCGACTCCGGCACGCATTCGACGTCGTCGAGCGCTCCGCACGGAATCACCGTCGAAGGCTATGATGAAAAGGATTCCTACCTCTACGCCGGCGGTGCCCAATTCGAGTGGATCAACCCGATCGGGGACGAGAACGCTCCCCTCTGCACCATGGAAAACGGTGGAGACCCCCCAAGAGCGATGGCCACGGCGGAGGACGATCGGCTTACCGAGGACGTGAACGGCAACGGAGTCCTGGACCTGGGCGAAGATCTCAACGCCAACGGTTTCATCGACGTGGACACCGGAGTCTTTTCCGTGTCGCTCGAGCCGGGCGCCACGAACCTGACTCTAACGACCGCTCCCTTTGCTCCCGGTGAGCCCGTCGTTCACTTCGCGGTCGATCTCACCGATCCGGGCGTCGATGGGAGCGGGAGAGTGAAAGTCACCGACGGAGCGGGAAACCATTGTTCGTCGGACATTTTTCTCTCGGTGAGCTCGAACCAGCCGCCGGTCGCCATGTGCCAAGACATGACCGTATTCGCTGATGCGAGCTGCGAGTCCTATGCGAACGTCGACAGTGGATCGTACGATCCCGACGGCGATCCGATAAGCCTCGTACAATCACCGCCCGGTCCTTACGGCGTGGGAATGACTTCGGTGACGCTGACCGCGTACGACGGCAACGCCTCTCATTCTTGCTCGGCGAACGTGACCGTGATCGACGAGACCCCACCGGAATTCGAGGTCGTCGCGTCGCCATCGATCCTCTGGCCTCCCAACCACAAGATGCACGAGGTCAGCTTGATCGTAAACGGCTTCGACAACTGCACCGCGAGCCCGGCCCTGGCGTGCTGGATCGACTGGGTGTCGAGCAACGAAGATCCGAACGGTCCCGGCGACGGCAACACGTCGGTGGATTGGATGTACGAGCCGGGAAGCTTGCACCTGAGCCTTCGAGCGGAGAGATCCGGCCAAGGCGTGGATCGCGTGTACACCATCGGGGTGACCTGCCAGGACGAAGCGGGAACGACCTCGAGTCGGGCGACCCAGGTGGTCGTGCCGCACGACCAGGGGAAAAGCAAGCGACGGTGAGCCCCGCCCAAAGGAACCGGACAGAGCCGCGGTAAGGTCGAGGAATCCTGGGCCGCGGCCCTCGCAGAAGCGCCCGCTAGGGCGACACACACGATGGCGGGTCTACCCGCATCATGCGCAACCTGCCATCAGGGCTCCGAAGTGTGTCGGAGGCGGATCAGGGCTAGCAACCCATGGCCCTCGGACTATATAGTCACTCTCCACTGGTAGCTCCGCCGAGCTAACGCCAATCCCGAGGGTGACATCGATGGACGAATCAAAGGCGACGGAATTTTTGGCCACCAACCCCGTGGATGAGGCTCGTGCCGCGGCGAGGCCGGACGCATGAGCGCCGTGGCGATTGCCGCAGCCGGCCTCATCTGCATGTTCGCCGGCTATCGGTTCTATTCGAAGTTCATCGCCGAACGGATCTATCAGCTCGACCCGACCTTCGAGACTCCGTCCCACACGATGAGCGACGGCAAGGATTACGTCCCCACCCATCGGATCGTCCTCTGGGGGCATCATTTCACCGCGGTCGCGGGGGCGGCCCCCATCATCGGGCCCGGCATCGCGGTGATCTGGGGTTGGCTGCCGGCGTTCATTTGGGTGGTCGTCGGCACGGTCTTTTTCGCCGGAGTCCACGATTTTGGCGCCATCTGGGCAAGCGTGCGAAACGGGGCCAAATCGATCGGTGCGCTGACCGGAGACGTGGTCGGGCAGCGCGCGCGCAATCTGTTCATGATCGTGATCTTCCTTCTGCTCTTGATGGTCAATGCGGTCTTCGCCGTCGCGATCTCCGACGCCCTTCTTGCGACGCCCGCGAGCGTCATCCCCGCCTGGAGCGCCGTCGTGGTCGCGTTGTTCATCGGAGTGCTGCTCTACCGGCTACACGTCGGGATCTTCTGGCCCACTCTGGTCGGTACGGTGATCCTATACGCCGTCATCTACGTCGGCGAACGAGTGCCGGTCACGTTGCCGGCAGATTTCTGGGGACTGGGCCCGAGCGCCCAGTGGGTGTTGATCCTCTTCGCCTACGCTGCGGTCGCTTCGCTCCTTCCCGTCTGGCTGCTGCTCCAGCCGCGAGACTACATCAATGGAATTCAACTCTTCATCGGTCTGGGATTGCTGTACGTCGCCGTGGCACTGGCGCGGCCCGATATCGTCGCTCCGGCGTTGAACTTCAATGTTCCCGCGAACACCCCGCCGCTGGCACCTCTCCTCTTCGTGACGATTGCCTGTGGGGCGGTGTCTGGTTTCCATGGATTGGTCGGATCGGGCACGACGTCGAAACAGCTGAACAAAGAGACCGATGCGCGATTCGTCGGATACCTGGGCTCCTTGGGCGAGGGTGCTCTGGCCCTGGTGGCCATCATCGCCGCGACGGCTGGTTTTCAATCCCGAGCCGATTGGGAGGGGGTCTACCATACTTTCGGCGGTGGCGGGATCGATGCGTTCGTCACCGGCGGAGCCAATATTGTGAGCTCGGGAACCTCGTTGTCGAGCGAGTTCGCCGCCACTCTCCTCACGGTAATGGCCGTCCTGTTCGCGGGCACGACGATGGATGCCGGCGTGCGCCTGCAGCGCTACATCGTGCAGGAGTGGGGAGCGATCTACCGTATCGCGCCGCTGCGCAACGGTTACGTGGCGACCATGGTCGCCGTGGGAAGCTGCCTCGTGCTCGCGTTTGGAGCTGGCGGTGCCGAGGGGTCGGGGGGAATGGTACTCTGGCCGCTCTTCGGAACGACCAATCAAATCCTGGCCGGGCTCACCCTATTGGTCGTGAGCGTCATTCTGGTCAAACTGGGCAGGCCGTCTCGATACACCTTGACGCCGATGATGTTCGTCACCAGCATGGCGTTTCTGTCGGCCGTCTATCAGCTCTGGGGACTCTACGAGTCGGAGAACTACCTCCTCGTCGTCATCGACGGGTGCATCATTTTTGCGACCGTCTGGGTGATGCTCGAAGCCGCTTCCGCGCTGGCGCGCGAACGGCGGGCACGCGGGCTGGCCACCGAGGTGTCGCGGGCCGAGGGCTAGGCTCGGCGATCGCTCTGACATGTTCTGGGCATTCACATCCGGGGGTGCTCGGCGTAGACCATCGCCGCCGCTTCTCGGAAGAAGCCGAGCTCTTTGAGCAATGGACCGTGGCGGCTTTCGGTCGGGGGCTCGTCGTCGATGGATGCGATCCGAAGCCGGCGCGGTCTCGATTGAGGAAGGCTGACGAGCGTCTCGATCGCGGCGCGTGCCACATCGGGGTCGGAGAACTCGCCGAAGGTCAAGAGAGATCGTCCTCCGCGCTCCAGATAGAGCACGAGCCGGCCGCCATGAAGCACGACCCAGGCGCCGGGCACGCGGCGCGGACGGGCTGACGCCTTTTCGTTGGCGGGCCAGGGGAGGATGGCGCCATAGGGGTTCGCCGGGTCGACGGCCAGATAAGCGTTCGCTTCCGGATCTTTCTGGACCCGCGATGCGCGAAGCCTCTCGACGGCCCCCGGGAGGGCGAACTGCGAGCCCGACAGACCTTCGACGAAATGGCCGCGACGGAGTCGCCCTCGCTCCTCCATCTCCCGCAAGAGAGGATAGATCGCCGGGTAGCCTCCGGGGTGATCCTCGAAGACGGCGGCTGCCCGACTGACGAGCCCGTAGCGTTCGAGAAGCATCGTAACCCGCGCATGGGCACTCTCGGTCTCGGTAACGGCTGGGTCGGCGAGACCCTTGACCAGAGACCAGCGTCCACCGGCATACTTCCCGGTCGAGCCACGAGAGCCACGGGCAGTGCGGGGCTTTGCCGTCTTTCCCAGAGCGCGAAGGGGAAAGAACGTGTCGTTCGTGATGCAGCCCGCCCACATCAGGCTCCGGAGAGCCTGCTCGAGGTCCCGGAACGAGACGTCTTTCGGTGCGAGCTCCACGGTGAACGAGGCGCCGCGGTGCTCGAGATGCTCGAGCACGCTTCGCTCGAGCTCGGTCTGCGGCTCGTAAGGTGACGGCGGGCCCAGCAAAAAAGCGGCTCGCTCGCGGCGATACAAGACGATGCGACCGTCGCGCGGGCCGAGTGCTCCCGCCCCGATCCAGACGATGGCTCCGGAAGCGGAGAGCAGATCGAGCATCTCCAGGCGAAAATCGGTGACCCTACGAGGGAGGATACTCTCGACGAGCGACGACCACGGAAGTGGCAGCCCCTCGAGGCGATCGATGGCTTCCTGCAAACTCGTCAAGCCTCTTCCTGGCTCCTCGAGTCCATGCCATGCGGGAAGAAAGCTTCCCAGAACACTCGCTTCGACGGGCGCCGCCTCTTTACGAAGCTTGGCGAGCGTCCTTCGCTTGAGTCGTCGAAGCACATCGGGGTCGCACCACTCGGCGCGCGAGCCAAGAGGGCGGATCTCACCGAGAACGAGACGTCCGTCGCTCTCGAGGTTCTTCAAGACGGGCTCGAGCTCGGACGGCACGAGACCGTAGCGGCGCGCAACGGATTCGGTCGTGAACGGGCCGTGAGTCCGGGCGTATCGAAGCAGCAACCCGATGAGAGGTTGTTCCACGGTGGTCAAAACTCGGGCGGGCAGACCGTCTGGAAGCGCGCAGCCGAGAGCGTCGCGGTAGCGTCCGGCATCGGTGATGGCGATGAACCGCGTCTCTTCGCAAAGCAAGACTTCGATGGCCCGTCGCTCGTCCAGGAGCTTTCCGATCCAGGGCCGCGGATCTTCCGTCGTTCGCGCCCCGATTTCCGCGGCCGACAGGTCTCCGCAGCGGCGCAGAATGTCCTCGAGCTCGTCGGGACTGCGGGCCCTCCACCCTTCGGCCTTGCGGGCGAGCTCGGTCTCGACCTCCTGGAGTACTTCGGCGTCGATGAGATCTCGAAGCTCGGCCTGACCCAGCAGCTCCCGGAGCAAGCCGCGATCGAGCGTCAGTGCCTGGGCCTTGCGCTCGGCGAGCGGCGCATCCTGCTCGTAGAGATAGTTGGCCACGTAAGCGAAGGTAAGCGAACGGGAGAAGGGCGACGCGGAAGGCGTCTCGACGTCGTGGACCCGAATCGTCCGGTTCTGGATTCCGCGGAGAACCTCCCCGAGGGCGGGCAGGTCGAAAACGTCGCGGAGGCACTGTCGATACGTCTCGAGGACGATCGGAAAAGACGAGAAGCGCCGCACCGCGCCGAGCAGGTTCTTCGCCCGGAGCCTCTGCAGCCACAAAGGAGTCCTCTGCTCCGCGCGCCGACGCGGGAGAAGGAGCGCCCGGGCGGCGTTCTCTCTGAAGGCGCTCGCAAAAAGCGCCGAGCCGCCGAGCTCTTCCACGACCCGATCTTCGACTTCGTCCGGGTCGGGCAAGAGAAGCTCGAGCGAGGGAGGCTCGTCGACCTCGGACAGGCGCAGCACGATGCCGTCGTCGGTATACATCGTTTCCACTTCGTAGCCCGCCCGGGACGACAGCAGGTTTTGAATCGCGAGAGCCCAGGGCGCGTGGACGCGCGAGCCGAACGGCGTCAGTAGGGCGATGCGCCAGTCGCCGAGCTCGTCGCGGAACCTTTCGACCGTGATCTCCCGGTCGGTGGGGAGCGAGCCCGTGTGCTCTTTTTGCTCCTCGATGTATCGCTCCAGATTCGCGGCAGCGAAATCGTCCAGCGGCGCACGGTTCATGAGCCAATTTCGGCGCTCCTCGGGAGCGGTCTCCCAGAGCTCGCGCACGAACGCGCCGATGGCGCGTCCCAGCTCGAGGGGCCGGCCCGGACCGTCGCCTTTCCAGAACGGCATCTTTCCCGGCTCGCCCGGGGCCGGCGAGACGATGACCCGATCGCGCGTGATCGCCTCCACCCGCCACGACGACGCGCCGAGATAGAAGATGTCTCCTCTTCGCGACTCATAGACCATCTCCTCGTCGAGCTCCCCCACTCTGGGCCCGCCTTCCCCGAGGTGAACGCTGTAAAGCCCCCGGTCGGGAATCGTCCCGGCGTTGAGAAGAGCGATCATTTTCGCTCCCTTTCTTGGCGTGAGCACGTCCCGAGCGCGATCCCATACGATCCGGGGTCTGAGATCGGCCAGATCCTCGGACGGATAGTGGCCGGCGAGCGTTTCGAGAACCGATACGAGCAGGTCCCGCGAAAGCTCGCGGTAAGGAAAGGCGCGCTTGACGAGGGCCTCGAGCTCATCGACGCGGCGGGGGGCATCGGCGACGATGGCGACGATTTGCTGTGAGAGTACGTCGAGGGGATTCTCGGGCACCCGAATGGATTCGATGGCGGAGTCGAGCATCCGACTCGCGGTAACCGCGCATTCGAGCAGATCGCCGCGAAACTTCGGGAAGATCATGCCGCGGCTCTTCTCGCCGACGGCGTGTCCCGAACGGCCTACTCGCTGGAGCCCCCTCGCGACCGATCCGGGCGATTCGACCAGAACGACGAGCTCGACCGAGCCCATGTCGATCCCCAGCTCGAGCGAGCTCGTGGCCACGATCCCTTTGACGGTACCGATCTTGAGAGACTCCTCGATCTCGTTTCGCTTGGCGTGGGAGAGGCTTCCGTGATGCGCGCTCACGAGCGGCATGCCAGCAATCTCGTTGAGGCGTTGGGCGATGCGCTCGGCGAGCGAGCGGCTATTGACGAAGACGATCGTGGAGCGATGGTTGAGGATGAGCGTCAGGAGCTCGGGATAGATACGGGACCACAGGGAGCCTGGCTCCCGGGGTGGTGGCGGCGCTTCCGCGCCGGCAGCCTCGGTGTCGGCCACGGACCCGATGTTCTCCATGTCGGGAACCGGCACACGAATCGCGAGCTCGATGTGGGCGGGCTCGGTCGCGTCCACGACCGTTACGTCTCGTGTTCCTCCAAGGAAACGGGCAACGTCTCCCGTGGGTCTCACGGTGGCGGAAAGTCCGATTCGTTGCGGCTCCCTCTCGGTTATTTCGCTCAACCTCTCGAGCGAGAGCGCGAGATGGACACCACGTTTCGTGCCTGCCAGCGAATGGATCTCGTCGACGATGACGGTGTTCACCGAATGGAGCGTCGCGCGGGCCTGAGACCCGAGAATCAGGAAGAGCGACTCGGGCGTGGTGACGAGGATATCGGCGGGGTCTCTCGATTGCAGCCGACGCTCCCGCGACGACGTGTCCCCGGTGCGCACATCGACACGAATCTTTCTAAGGGGGGGCTCGACCCCACGGGAGATGCCGGCGAGGGGGACTCGGAGATTGCGCTCGACGTCGTACACGAGCGCTTTCAGCGGAGAGACGTACAGGATACGCACCCCGGGAGGTGCGTCGGGCGCGAGGCGCGTCAACCGATCGATGGCCCAGAGAAAGGCCGCGAGCGTCTTCCCGCTCCCGGTCGGGGCGAGCAGGAGGGCGTTCTCTCCCCGGGCGACGACCGAGAATCCCTCTCGCTGCACGCGAGTGGGCTCTTCGAAGCTCGCTTCGAACCAGCCGGAGACCGAAGGCCCGAAAAAATCCATGAGCGCCAGTCTACCGCGGACGCGTGGACTTTCTCGGTCGTACCGGCGATCGAGTTATCGAGAAAGTCCGATCGGGGTTAAACTTACTTCTCGCGGTTTTACGATGTTCAGTGTCAGTGCAGAAGAGAAAGCAAGAAAACTCGACGAGGTGCTGACGCACCTAAAGGAGCAGAACACCGACCCGGACGACCAGGATCTTCTCTCGTCCTTCGCCCGCGTCGTCTACGATTCGCTCCCGGAGTGGATGGCCTTCGGTATATCGTCCGTGGACCTCGCGGAGCGCATTCGCGACAACTTTCAGTTCTTCGTCAAGGAGCTCCCTCCACCTACCCAGCTCTACCGGGGCCTCCCCGGGCTTCACGTCGTGGTCCGCCATTCGCAGGAAAGCGAGTCGCTCCATGCGGTTCGCGGCAAGCAGATCCCGATGGACACGACCATCGTAGAGACGCACACGCCCGACGCGCCCTTCATATTCGACAGCTTGAAGAACTATTTCCGCAAAGCGGGCCTCCGCGTCTTCTCGGCGATTCACCCGATTCTCACGGTTCGCCGTCAGTGGGAGCGTGTCGTGTGGATCGGCGACGCGCACTCCGAGGGGGACAAAGAGCTCCTGTGTCGATTCCGAATCGAGCATATCGAATCGAAAGAGCGCTTGAGGCGGATCCAGCACGAGATCTTCTGCGTGTTGAAGTGTGTGTTTCTCGCGCTCGAGGACTTCGACGAGATGCTCTCGAGCGGACGAGCGCTCAAACGTCGCGTTCGCTCCCGCCGGGGCACCATCCCGGATCTCGAGCCCGCCCAGGAGTTCCTCGAGTGGTTGACGGCGGAGAACTTCATCTTCATGGGAGTCGTGAGTTATCGCGTCGGACCGGACGGCGTTCCGGTTCGGATTCCCGAGAGTGCTCTCGGCGTGTTCCGTGACGAGGCGCTGCTGCCAGTCGTTTTCCCGGGTCTCATAGACGGTGTCGAGCGCACCCTCGCGCCGTCGAAGGAAGACGAGCGAATCATCGACATCGACTATACGAGCGACGCTTCGGCGATCTACCACCTCGAGCCCATCGACGACATCGTCGTGCGCGAATGGGGCGAGGAGGAGCGGCTCGAACGGGCGACGCTGCTGCTGGGACGGTTCTCTCAAGGCTCCTTTGCCCAGCGCGCCGCGGATCTTCCTCTGCTCCGCGAGAAGCAGCGCTGGCTGATCGCCGAGAGCCGTGCGGCGCCCATGTCCTACGCCTTCCGCCAGACGAGGGCTTTGTTCGACAAATTCCCGCGTCGCGAGCTCTTCTACGCCTCGGCCGGCGAGCTCAAACCGTTCATGGACCGCATCGTGCAGATGACGGGAGACGACGAGATCGCGATCCATTGTCGGAAGGGGCGGAGTTACGTAGCCCTCTATGTGGGCTTTTCCCGTTTCCGGTACTCCTATCAGTTCGAGAGTGCTCTCAAGAGGGCCTTCTCCGAGCGTTTCGGTCGCGTCAGCTTCGCGGCGTCCGAGGACGCCGGCAGCGTGCAAGTGCTCATCTTCTATTTCGACTCCGAGCATCTCGATCATCCCGTCGACGAAGAGGAAGCGCAGCGCTTGACCGAGGAGATCATCACCACCTGGGAGGACGTCGCCGCCCGGGCCCTGACCGACCATTTCGGCGAAAGAGAGGGCCGAAGGCTCTTTCTTCGCTGGGTAACGCACGAGACCCGCAGCGGCATCTATCGTGAATCGACGCCCCCCGAAGAAGTGCCTCTGGACCTCGAACGCCTCGAGCTGCTCGAGGCGCGTCTCGAAGTCGCGATCGTTCCGCGCTCGGCCGAGCATGCCACATTGAAAGTGTACTCGCCCCGAGCCCTGGGCTTCATCGAGACCTTCGCGACATTGCGGAACCTCGGACTGCGAGTGACGGGGGAGCTGCACATTCCCATTCAGCTACCCGCGGGACATCGCGCTCACCTCTACCGTTACGAGATCGAAGACACCGCCGAGCGCATCCGCGCCCTCGTGAGCGGCATCGACCGACTGGCCGATGCCTTGCGTGCGCTCGACGAAGAGAGGGCGAGCGACGGGACTCTGAACGCTCTCATCGTGACGACGGGTCTCACCTGGCGCCAGGTCGAGGTCCTTCGAACCTTGAGAAACCATCTGCAGCAGATTCGACCGCACTACAACCTCGAGACGGTCAATGGAGTCATTCTCCAGAACTCCCGGGTTGCAGAAACTCTCGTCAAGGCCTTCGAGGCTCGTTTCGACCCCAACGTTTCGGGCCGCGAGACCGTCGTGGCGAACGTTCAGGAGAGGCTCACCGCGGCTCTCGATGCCGTCGGCAACCTCATGGACGACGAGGTCCTTCGGGCGCTCGCCAACCTGATCGACGCCACGGTGCGAACCAATGCCTACCAGCGACCCGAGCGGCCCGTCGTCGCCATCAAGGTCGAAAGCGGCCGCGTCGAAGGCATGCCGTCCCCGCGACCCCGGTTCGAAATCTACGTTCACTCGAGGAGACTCGAGGGAATCCATTTGCGCGGCGGCAGGGTGGCTCGCGGCGGGATCCGCTGGAGCGATCGTCACGACGACTTTCGCACCGAGATCCTCGGTTTGATGAAGACCCAGATGGTCAAGAACTCGATCATCGTTCCGGTTGGCTCGAAAGGTGGCTTCGTGCTCAAAGGAGAGCTTCCACCCCGGCCGGCTCTCGATGGTTACCTCGTCGAGCGATATCGTGAGTTCATCTCCGGTCTGCTCGACGTGACCGACAACATCGTCGATGGTGAGGTGGCTCACCCTCCCGAGGTCATCCGTCACGACGGGGACGACCCCTACCTCGTCGTCGCCGCCGACAAGGGGACGGCGCATCTTTCCGATACCGCCAACGCGGTCGCGAAGCATTACGGTTTCTGGCTCGGCGACGCCTTCGCTTCGGGCGGGAGCGTGGGCTACGACCACAAGAAAGTCGGTATCACCGCGCGCGGTGCCTGGGAGTGCATCAAGCACCATTTCCGAAACCTCGACCTCGACGTTTCGCGGGACCCATTCACCGTCGTCGGAATCGGAGACATGGGCGGTGACGTCTTCGGAAATGGCATGCTGCAGTCGAAGAAGATCCGACTGCTCGCGGCGTTCAACCATCTGCATATCTTCGTAGACCCCAGTCCGGATCCGGATGTCAGCTACGCTCAGCGGGAGAAGCTTTTTCGTCTGCCGCGCTCGTCCTGGCGAGATTACGACACCAGGTGCATCAGCCCCGGAGGCGGGGTTTTCGACCGATCGGCGAAGAGCATCGCCGTGAGCCCGGAGATGAAGTCCGTTCTCGGCATCACCGAGGAACGGGTGAGCGGCGAGGAGATGATCCGGCGCATTCTGAAGAGCCCGGTCGATCTCCTCTATAACGGGGGCATCGGCACCTACGTCAAGGCCTCCACCGAGACCAACGTGGAAGTGGGGGATCGAGCCAACGATCGGGTGCGAGTCGACGCGGAGAATCTCCGCGCCCGCGTCGTGGGTGAAGGCGGAAACCTCGGTCTCACGCAGAAAGCGCGTCTCGAGTACTGGGCGAACGGCGGCATACTCAATACCGATGCCGTGGACAATTCCGGCGGCGTCGATATGTCCGATCACGAGGTCAACATCAAGATTCTGTTGAACCTGCTCGCCAAGAAAGGCGAGATCGCGAACCGATCGGAGCGCGACCGAATCTTCATGGAGATGACCGAGGAGGTGGCGGAGCTCGTGCTCGCCGACAACGCTGCCCAGGCGCTCGCCCTGACCCTCGACGGTCTGAGGAGCGCCGAGCGCTATGAGCCCTTCGTCGATCTCGTCTCCAAGCTCGTCTCGAGCGGCGTAATGGATCGAGCAGGAAACGACGTACCGTCTCGCACCGAGCTTATGGAAACGACCTCTCGAGATCGGGGTCTTCCGCGACCCCTCCTGGCACTCGTCCTCGGACACGTGAAGATCCGGGCTTTCTCCGACGTGCTGGAGAGCGATTTTCCCGAGAGTGACGAGGCCCTTCCTTTTCTCATCGAGTATTTCCCGATGCGATTGCGCTCGAGTTTCGCGAGCAGCTTCCACGGCCATCCGCTGCGGCGAGAGATCATCGCGACGGCGGCGGTCAACGATCTCGTCAATCACGCGGGCGCGGGTTTTCTCTCCAGGATGACCGAGGAAACGGGAGCCGGGGTCGGCGACGTTCTGAAGGCCTATGTGGCCGCCTGTCGCCGGGCGGAGGCGCCCAAGCTCCGACAGTCGATCCTCACTGCCTCCGGAAAAGCCGCGGACCAGCACCGACAGCTTCTCGAGCTCGAAGGCTTCCTCGAATCGGCAACGCGCGCGGTGCTCGCGGGCGTCGGAACCCACGACGAGGCGGATCTCGATCGACTGAGGAGCGTGATTCGGGAATGAGGGGCAAAATCGGCGCCGTCGACCAGGGCCCTTGTAGGGCGTTGGCCGACAGAGAAACCAAGCCAGCGGTGCACCGGATGGAAACACCGGCCAAGTAGGCGCCATCACGGGCTCGCGCGGTTCGCCATCCACCATGGCCGATTCCATTGCGGTATAGTCGGGGATATTCCCAGCGATCAGAAAGGGAAGGCCCTGGGGGCTATTCCCCATCGCCAAGTCATTAGCAGGGAGTTAAGTCTTTCATTTTGTTCTGGATCCGAGAAGAATCTCCTTGACAGCTATGGGGAAAAAACGTACTGTTGAGTCTCCCAACCCCCTGATTGGCGACGCGCCGACGACTTCCCTCATGTCCTCGGTTCGGGAGGAGCAAGCCATGCGAATCCACGAATCGGTACCACGAGGTCGATTCGCTCATAGCTCGGCCGCTGGAGGCCCGATGCGGGTGGTCTGCTTTTCCACCTATGTTCCCAACAAGGCCATGCAGACCCCGAGGCACCGCGACGTGCGTAATTTCCTTCTAGCGCTCCGGGGAGAGAAGCTTCATGGCTCGTCTCCCATACCGGTTGGTCGGGAGGAACGATTCCTTACGCGAGCCAACGCCGATGACTCCATCGATTGGTTCGGGGAGATGGTCGCGCGCTACCTGGCGTCGAGCTCCGAGAAGTCGCCTTTCGCTCTCGTTCCCGTTCCCACCTTGAGGTCGACGGTGGAGTCGACCGGAGCGCCATGGACGATGCTGCTCGCCATATCGATCGCTTCTCATGGCGTCGAGGCCGATGTGGTCGATGCGCTTCGCTGGAAGAAACCGACGGCCCCGCCGAGCCTACGTCCGGCCAGTTGTTCCGAGCTGTACGAGAATCTCGCGGTGATCCGCTGGCTGGATCCGACCGTTCCCGTCATTCTCGTGGACTACCTCTTCATGTCGAGTGCCACGATGCGAGCCTGCGCGCGCCGGCTGAGCGATCACGGCGGGAAGGTCACGATGGCCGTCGCCGCCGGCCGCACCGCGGATCGCGCGGACCACGACGCCTTCTCCGTCGTCGTGGGTGAGCTGTCCGAGTTCCTGCCAGGCCACTGACACTTCGTTGTAACATGGGGGCGTGAGCTCCGTTTACAAACAGTACATCGGAGGCGAATGGGTCGACGCCACTAATGGCGGCACCTGGGACGTCATCGACCCGGCCACCGAGCTCGCCATCGTTACGGTTCCCTTCGGAAACGGCACGGACAGCCGCTTGGCTCTGGACAGCGCCGAGCGAGCCCTACCGGCGTGGTCCCACGCCACGGCGTACACTCGAGCTTCATACCTGAGAAACGCCGCCGATCGGATTCGCAGCCGCGTGGATCGACTGGCCGAGGTGACGGTCAAGGAAAGCGGAAAGCCGCTCGCTCAGGCGAAGGGGGAGTGGCAGGTGGCGGCGGACCTGTTCGAGTGGTTCGGGGAGGAGGCGAAACGGGCTTATGGGCGCGTGATTCCATCGCGAGTCGCGTCGAAGCGCATGATGGTGCTCAAGCAGCCCATCGGCGTCGTCGGCGTCATCACCGCATGGAATTTTCCTGCCTACAACCCGGTGCGAGCCTGGGCCGCCGCTCTGGCCGCGGGCTGCACCGTCGTCGCACGACCTTCGGAATACACACCACTCACGGCGATGGAGCTTGCGAACGTGCTACACGAAGTGGAGCTGCCCGCCGGGGTGCTGAATCTGGTCAATGGTGAGCCGGGCCCGATGGGGCAAGCTCTTCTCGAATCGCCGGTTTGCCGGAAGATCAGTTTCACCGGGAGCGTGCGCGTGGGCCGTATCCTCATGGATGGTGCGTCCCGCACGTTCAAACGTCTCTCTCTCGAGCTCGGGGGAAACGCCCCAGTATTGATTTTTCCCGACGCCGACCTCGACCTGGTGGCCCGGTCGGCTGTTTCCGCCAAGTTCCGCAACGCGGGGCAAGTCTGCGTCTCGCCTCAGCGATTTTTCGTTCACGCGAGCTGCGCCGAGGAGTTCTCGGAAAGAGTCGTTCCGCAGGTGAAGGACTTGAGAATCGGTCACGGGCTCTCGCCGGATACGGACGTCGGGCCGCTCATCAATCGGGCCCAACGAGAGCGGGTCGAGGCGATGGTCGTGGATGCGAGGTCGCGGGGCGTCTCGGTCCTCGCGGGAGGCTCTCGACCCGAGGAAATCGAGCGGGGGTTCTTTTATGAGCCAACCGTCCTGAGCGGCGTCCAGCCGGATCACCCGATCTTTTCCGAAGAGATATTCGGACCGGTCTTGCCGATCGCATCTTTCGACGAGGTGGACGAAGCCATCGCCGCCGCGAATCGTACCGACTACGGTCTCGCCGCTTACGTGTGGACCCGGGATATCCACACCGCCATCCGGTGTTACGAGGGCCTCGAGTTCGGCATGATCGGCGTCAACGAATGGGCGCCTCAAGCGACCGAAGCGCCTTTCCCCGGATGGAAGTCGAGCGGCCTCGGCTCCGAATCGGGCCAGGAGGGTCTCGAGGAGTACCTCGAGACGAAGCTCGTCGCTTTCGGTGGGCTGCCCAGGACATAGCTCCGGGCGCTCTCTCGTCGGTTGAATTCCATGCGGTCCCGCTGCTAGCCTCTTCATGATGCGTCCCAACACGATTCTGTCCGTTGCCATCGTTTTGTTGGCCCATTTTTCCTGTTCGGCAATCTCCAAGTCCCCGCCGCCCCAAACCGACGTCGAGGCCGCCTTGAGAGAGATCGCCGAGTCGGAAAAGCGCGAGGCAGAGGCCGATGTGAACCCCAGCCTCGGGGTCAAGATCACCTGGACGATCGATTCGGTCGAGGTCCGTCCGGTGCCGGGAGACGCGGCGCGACCCTACGCCGGCACGATTCGCTTCATCGTAGAGAGCAAGACGCCCGAGCTCGATGGCTACGCCACCGACCGGTTCGAGAGAAGCTATGAGTATCTGTGGGACATGGAGACGAGCGCCTGGGTCCTCCAATAGGGGCAGCGGTTGGATCCTGAGCTCGAGGCGCTTCGTGCCCGGATTCGCTCGGGAGCGTTTCGTGCGAGCACGTCGGGGCTTTGTCCCCGCTTCGTCCAGGCGAACCTCGTCGTCGTTCCCGAGCGCCATGCGGCGGATTTTCGTCTCTTCTGCGAGCGAAACTCTCGCTCCTGTCCTTTGATCGAGCAGACGGCACCCGGTGAGCTCGCACCCCGGGCGAGCGCTCCGTCCGCTGACCTTCGAACCGACGTACCGAGATATCGCGTCTATCGCCACGGCGAGCTCGTCGCCGAGCCCACCGACGTCGTCCCGATCTGGCGCGAGGACCTCGTGAGCTTTCTTCTGGGTTGCAGCTTCACATTCGAGAGTGCGCTGGCCGAAGCGGGGATCCCGCTTCGCCATCAGGACGAGGACAAAGTGGTGCCGATGTACGTCACGAACCGCCGCTGCCAGAGCGTGGGTAGCTTCGCCGGCCCTGTCGTCGTTTCCATGAGGCCTGTGGAGAAGAGCCGAGTGGCGGATGTCTGCGAGATTACCAGCCGATTCCCCCTCTCACACGGGGCCCCGATTCACAGCGGCGATCCGAGCGCCATCGGAATCGCGCGCATTGCCGAGCCCGATTTCGGACAGGAGGTGAGCGTTCTCGACGGAGAGGTGCCTGTCTTCTGGGGATGTGGCGTCACGGCGATCCTGGCCGTGGTCGCTGCCCGGCCGGAGCTTCTCATCACCCACGCTCCCGGTCACATGTTCCTGACCGACTCGACCGTTCACTCCTCTCGCAGCGCCGTGGCGGGGTGCGACGAAGCGGCACGGCGGCCGGGAAGGTAGCACGCCGCGACGGCGACCGCGACGACAAGCAGCGGCATGGCCGTGAACGTGAGCGGATCCCTGGAAGAAACGCCGAACAGCAGACCTTCGAGGACGCGCGTGAATACAAGGGCGACGGCCGTCCCGAGGACGAGTCCGGCTCCGACGAGCCGGAGTCCCTGCGCCAGGACGTCCCGCAAGATGTCGCGGGGCGTTGCGCCGAGCGCGAGACGGATTCCGATCTCACGCGTCCGCCGGCCCACGGTGAAGGCGATGATGCCGTAGAGGCCGAGAGACGCAAGAACCAGAGCGACGGACGAGAACGCTCCAAGGGCCAACATCGTGAACCGGTTCTCGGCGACCGCACCCGCGCGGTATTCCTCCATGGGTTGGATCGCGTGGATGGGCTGGGTAGGCTCGAGGCGGGCGACTTCGGTTCGAATCGCGGCCGACAACGTCGCAACCGAAAGCTCGCTCCGGACGGCGACGGTCATCGTGCGTTGCGGCGACTGCGAGTGTGGCAGAAACACCTGCTCCTGGCCATCGATCCCCGGGTGATTGCGTACATGCCCCACGACGCCGATCACTTCGCTCCAGGTCGGACGGAACTCACCGTGGAGGAAAGTGAGTACCTGAAGGCGTTTGCCGACGGCCGGCTGGGAGGGCCAGGCGGCCGCCGCAAGCTTCTCGTCGACCACGACGACGTTCGGATGATCCATGTCGTCGGTCCAATCGAACAGCCTGCCATCGAGCAACGGAACTCTGAGGGCTTCGAGAAACCCGGGAGTCACCGTACGGTAGTCTGCCGTGACCGTGTCCCATTCGATGATGTCGTCTTCGGTCTCATAGGCGTAGGGCGCGGTGCGGTTCGAAAAGCCATCGAGTGGAAGCTGGGTCGATGCGCCAACCGCGGTGACGCCTGACCGCTCGGAAACCCTTTCGACGAGCGACCGATAGAAGCCGGCGATCTTGGCGGGGTCCCGGTACGAGTACGCGGAGTCGATGAGTGAAAGCTTCAAGGTGGTGACTCCGTCGGTCCGGTATCCCAGATCGGCGGCGGAAAGCGAGACGAAAGTTTGGAACAGCAGTCCCGCGCCCACCAGAAGCACGAGCGCCAACGCAACCTCACCCACGACGAGCACTCCGCGCAGGCGATGACGCGCCCCCTCGCCGATGGATCGCCCTTTGAGCCCCGAGGGGAGCTGAGCGGGCGAAAGATGGAAGGCCGCGAGTAGCCCGATGACAGCACCGGCGAGAGTCACGGCCACGGTCGCGAAGACGACCGCACGGATGCCCACGTCGACCTCTTCCAGGCGCGGAAGCTCTCCCGGACGGAGCCATTCTAAGGCGACGATGCCCCATCGTGCCAAAACCAGCCCCAGAGCGCCACCGAGCGCGGCGAGAAGCATGCTCTCGGTGACGACCTGTCTCATCACGCGACGGCGGCTGGCGCCGAGCGCGGTTCGCAGAACGATCTCCCGCTCCATTCCCGTCGCCCGAACCAAGAGCAGGTTCGTAACGTTCGCGCAGGCGATGAGCAGCACGAAGCCAACCGTCGCCCAGAGGACCAGAAGCGCGGGGCGGACCGGCGCGGTCACGTCGTCGTGAAGCGGCTCCAGGTGCAGCCGAAAGCCCGACCGCTCGTAATCCGCGGGGAAGTCTGCCGCGATGCGGGCTGCGATATCGGCTAGCTCGGAGCGCGCCTTCTGCACGTCGAGCTCGGTCCGAAGCCGTCCCACGACGGTGAAGACACGAAACGAGCGCGACATTTCTTCGTAACCCCCGCCCCAGGGTACCCAGGCTTGGAGTGACTTCGGAACTCCCGAGTCGGGAGGCATCCACAGGGCAAAGCGCTCGGGCATCACTCCGACCACGGTGTGAGAGATGCCGTCCATTTCGATCGTCTTGCCCACGATGTCCGTCTCACCGCCATAGCGACGCTGCCAGAGACCGTAGCTCAGTACGATGACTTGAGGTGCGCCGAGGACGTCCTCCTCGGGAGAGATGTCGCGCCCGAGAAGAGGCGTTACGCCGAGCACGGAGAGAAACCCCGCGGTCACGAAGCCCATCTCGATCTCCTCGGGCTCGCTTCGATCGTCGGTCAGCGCTGCAGGACGCGCCCAGATGCCCCCGATGGTCTCGAGCGACCCTGCCCGCTCTTTCAAATCGAGTATCTCCGGGCCCGAGCTCTTCGGAAAGAGACCTCCTTGCTCGGGGAGCTCGGTCCGAATCAGCACGAGCTGCTGGGGGTCCGGATAGGGAAGCGGTCGGAGGAGCACGCCGTCGATGACACTGAAGACGGCGCTATTGGCTCCGATCCCGAGTGCGAGCGTGACGATGATGAGGGCGGTGAAGCCTGGCCGTCTCAACCACCCTCGGAGCGCGTAACGGGCATCCTGCAGCAGATTCTCCATCATTCATCTCTCTCTAGTGTTCAATGCCGTGGCGGGACCTGTATTCGATCGAGCCGCCACGGCTCGGGCTGCTTACGGCGCGGCCAGCGCGCCGGGCTCGCTCCGCTCGCGCAGCCTAGAGCGTACTTTTTCATCAGCCTGACTAGCAAGAACGATCCGGAGGCGGCAACTCGGGTCTCTTCATGGTAAAAATGGGCTCGAAGGAGAGAATGTGTGTTTTTTCCCACGGCTGAACTCGGTGCCCACGCGCTAAAGCCTGCAATCGTAACGCTTAAGTGCTACAGTCCATTCGGCATGATGCGTGCAAGGATTGAAGCAACGTGAAGACGGTGCTCGATCTGATCCGGAAATACGACGAGCTGAATGCTGCCCGAAACCGGAAGGACCCGGGTCTGAGCCCGGCGGACGAGGAACGGTGGGAGGAGCTCAAGGTCGTCTACGACCTGATCATTTTTCACTCGGGGCTGGGGCCCGACAGGCCGAAGTCTCCGTCGGCCGAGGAGATTCGTGACAATCTCTCCGACGAGAGTCTCCTGCGCGTTCCCGTCGAGGCCCATGCGGTCGTCGACCACGAGGGTGGGTCCTTCGACGCCAGTGTGGTGAACTTGAGTCGCGGCGGAACGTTTCTCGCCACCGATCGGCTCGTCGATGTGGGCGCCCGCGTGACCCTATACATCGCCGGCATCTCCTTCGACGACTCGGAGGATATGCTCGAGCTCCAGGGCGAAGTGATCTGGTGCGCGAAGGCCGGGATTCCCGAGCTGCGTATTCGTCGAGGCATCGGGGTCCGGTTCATCGGCGTCTCCGAGGAGACTGAAAAAAAACTGGGGTCTCTCGTCTTTCATACCATCGAGAGGCGAATCTCGGAGCTCGGTTAGCGCGCGAGCCCGCCCGCCTCCGAAGAATCGACTGTCGCTTGCCGGGAAATTCCCCGTTGCCTATGATCCCGAGTCGTTCCTCGGCGCTTGAAAGATGCAGTTCGAGAAGCTCGGTGCGTTTTATCTGGGGAAGGTTTACGACCCTCGTCGGTCAGAGACGAGAGCCGATCTCCTTCTTTACGATTCGAAAGATCTGACGACCCATGGGCTCATCGTCGGGATGACGGGGAGCGGCAAGACGGGTCTCTCGACGGTTCTTCTCGAAGAGGCCCTGCTGGATGGCGTTCCGGCGCTCGTCATCGACCCCAAAGGCGACATGGCGAACCTTCTCCTTCGCTTTACCGATTTGTCTCCCGAGTCCTTTGCGGCGTGGATCGACCCCAGCGAGGCCTCCCGGCGAGGCGTCACGCCGGAGGAGTTGGCTCGAGACGAAGCCGCCAGATGGGAGCGGGGACTCTCGGCGTGGGGGCAGTCCAAAGAGCGACTCGGGATGCTCGAGCGGGCGGGCTCGGTCCAGATCTTCACCCCCGGAAGCGCCTCGGG
Organism: Vicinamibacteria bacterium; assembly: GCA_035620555.1. Classification (NCBI taxonomy): domain Bacteria; kingdom Pseudomonadati; phylum Acidobacteriota; class Vicinamibacteria; species Vicinamibacteria bacterium. The sequence goes on along the minus strand of DASPGQ010000558.1, from coordinate 741 downwards.
GCGTCCCCTCGCCCTGCTTCGGAGCTTCGAATGCCCGAGCGAAGACGCGCGAAGCAACCCTGACGCGATCGGCAAGCGAGTCGAAACGACCGTCTCGGCGCTGCTCGGCCTTGCCGGCATCGAGGGCGATCCAATGACGAGCCGGGAGCACATCCTTCTATCGAACCTCGTCGAGCACGCCTGGTCGAAGGGTGAGACCACCAGCCTGGAGGAGCTCGTGCGAGCGTCGGTCGATCCCCCCTTCGGCCGTCTCGGAGCCATGGATTTGGAGACGTTCTTCCCGGCGAAGGAGCGTCTATCGCTGGCAACGCGGCTCAACAGCTTGCTCGCCTCGACAGCATTTGCTTCCTGGCTTCAAGGTGAGCCTCTCGACGTGAGCCGATTGCTGCGCGATGACGACGGCCGGCCATGTCTCAGCGTTCTCTACATCGCCCACCTCTCCGACGCCGAAAGGATGTTCTTCGTCACGCTTTTTCTCGAAGAGGTCATTGGATGGATGCGCGGACAAGAAGGTACGGGAAGCCTTCGCGCGATCCTGTACATGGACGAGGTCTTCGGCTTCTTTCCCCCGGTCGCCGCGCCGCCTTCCAAGGCTCCCATGCTGACATTGCTCAAACAGGCTCGAGCCTTCGGACTCGGTGTCGTGCTCGCCACGCAGAATCCTGTCGACCTCGACTACAAGGGCCTCTCCAACATCGGCACCTGGTTTCTGGGAAGGCTCCAGACCGCGCGAGACCGGGA
>DASPGQ010000557.1 GCA_035620555.1 Vicinamibacteria bacterium | reverse complement strand
AGGCCAGGGGCAAGGGGCCGTGCGATCGTGACGAGGCGATGCTGTTCACCTCTTTCCTGCGAGGAACTCGTCCACCCGGCCGGGCATGAAGCTCGCGGTGCTGAAGGCATGCGGCAGCGATTCCTCGAACGTCGTGAGGCGGAAGTGTCCGCTTCCGTCGGTCAGGATGAGGCGAATCGGGGGCCGTCCTTGCTTTAGGTTGAAGCTCGAGAACTCGTAGCCATACTGGCGGTCGCGGTAGCTCACCCGCGGCCAGGCGCCCTTTTCTCCCACGACCACGACCGCTTCGAGGAAGTAGTCCCTCTCCGTTGCCGCCTGTTGCAAGAGACCGCCGATGGGATACCGATAGTGAAAGGCGGCATCGTCGACTCCGGCGGCGCGGTAAAAGGCGCCCGAGTACGAGATGGCTGCGGCTCCGGCATGGTGCTCGCTCACGGTAAAGAGATCGACCCCTCCCTCGCGCGCCCGCGTTGCTTCGGTGACGAGGCGTTCGATGACGTCGGGCGAGAGGGGAATCTCGGACGCGGCGACCTCGGGAAATCTTTCCTCGGAGACGAGAGCGTCCCGGAAGGGGCGGACGTGGACAAGGCCCGTCGAGCTCTCGCCGCAGATTGCGAGAAGCCTCTCGACGTCGAGAGTCGCTACCTGATAATCCCGGCAATCGCCACACGACAGGCTGTCCCCGCAGCGCTCGGTATAGTAGGCGATGAAGCGGACCTTCTCGCGCGTCGCCTCGGGACCGAAAAGCCCGATGGCGTGATTCACCAGAGCGGACTCTCCGTGAATCGCTTCCGGGACGTGGTACTCGGTGTTCCCCCCCACCACGACACGGTCATCGATCACGGTTGCAGTACGCACCTGGAAGTTCGAAAGCGGTGGATACGTGCCTACAGAGGCCGCGGCGTCGAGGGCGCGAAAGATTTGCCGTTCGAGCTCGGGATCCCCCATCGGTTCCACCATCTTCCATCCGCTCGTATCACTCGTCTCGCAGGCGAGCATGAGCCAAGCGAGCGTGAGAATGGCACCTCTCATTTGAGACTCTCCCGGATACGGGCCTGGATCGCGCGTGCTTTCTCCATGACCGCCGTCTCGTCGAGAGTGATCATCTTTCGATCGCGCACGACCACCCGTCCGTCGACTACGACCGTCTTCACGTGAGCTCCCTTGATGGCGTAGACCAGGTGGGAGTAGACATCGTACATCGGCGTGAGCTCCGGCACCTGAACGTCGATGAGGACGACGTCCGCCCGCTTTCCCGGCTCGAGCGAGCCCACGAGCGCGTCGAGCCCGAGCGCTTTCGCGCCGCCGCGGGTTGCCATACGGAAGACCTCCTTCGCCGGCATCACCGTGGGATCGGAGCGGACGAGCTTGTGAACCTTGGCGGCGGTGTCCATCTCTTCGAATAGGTCGAGATTGTTGTTGCTTGCCGGACCGTCGGTCCCGAGCCCCACGACGACCCCGCGCGCCAGAAGGTCGGGAACTCGCGCGAGCCCCGAGGCCCCCTTCATGTTGCTCTCGGGATTGTGAGACACGGCGGCCCCTCTCTCGGCGAGAAGCGCGATATCGGGATCGCTCAAGGTGATCGCGTGATGAAGGATCATCCCCGGCCCGAGGAGGTTCCTCTCCTCGAGGAGCGTCGCCGTCGTTTCTCCGTATTTCGCCCGAACCGCCTCGTCCTCCTCCGGCGACTCGTGGGCGTGGAGCTGGAAGGGGACCTGGTAGCGTCGAGAGAGCTCGCGCGCTCGGACCACGACCTCGATATCGGTGGTGTAGAGAGCGTGCGGCGCGACCGAAGGGACGACTCGGGGGTGGTCCTTCCACTTGACGACGAAGGCCTCGGTGGCCCGGAGGGCTTCCTCCGTCGTCTCGAAGTCAGGGGCGGGGAACCCGATGATCGTCTGCCCGAGAACGGCGCGGAGGCCTGCCTCATCGACGGCCTTCGCGATCGTCTCCTCGAAATAGTACATGTCGGTGAAGGTCGTCGTGCCGCTCCGCGCCATCTCGATCGCGGAAAGGAGCGTTCCCCAGTAGCAGAACTCCTCGTCGACGTTTCTCGCCTCGGCGGGAAAGATGAAGTCGTTCAGCCACTCCATGAGCTTCATGTCGTCGGCGAGACCTCGAAGCAGCGACATCGGGACGTGCCCGTGGGTATTGACCAGGCCGGGAACGACGAGCATTCCCGAAGCGTCGATTCTCTCTTTGGCCTCCGGGACCGGCACTCCCGAAGCGAGGACCGAGACGATGCGGGAACCGTCGATCACGAGAGCGCCGTCCTCGAGGACGCGGAGCTCGTCGTCCATGGTGACCACCGTGCCTCCGGCGATGAGCAGATCGGGGGGCTCCTGAGCCGCCGCCATCGATCCCGCCAGGACGATCGCGGCGAGCGTGCTAGACTCGGCTCGTTTCCAGGCCATGAACCTTCTCCTCATCGCTTCCACCTTCATTGCCTTTTTCAGCTCCCTGTCTGCCGCCAACCCGGCGGCGAGGGCGTCCGCGCCCACCTTCCGCGGCGAAGGGGACGGCCGGCTCGTCCTTCTCGAAGTACCCGAAAACGTATCCCTGGAATTCTTCGTTGTCCAGTGTGCCCGCGTCGGGGAGGGAGCGGTCTTCGAGGTCTACCGCTCGGGCGAGCCGGCACGCCCGGGCGAAGTAAGGGTGGGAGAGGTCTACCGAGAGGAAAAAACGCGCGTCTCTTTTCGCATCGAGGTAGGAGCCACGCCGTTCGCCCCCGGCGATACGTTCAGCTTCGTTACGTTCGAGGACATGTCCCGGATCGACGAGCTTCTCGATCGCTGGCTCGACGAGTACGTAAGATGGATCATCTCCCGGGAAGAGAAAGCGCTCTTCGAGTCGTTGAGCGATCCCGCGGAGAAGCTCGCGTTCATCGAATCGTTCTGGAGGCGGCGCGACCCCACTCCCGAATCGCCTCCCAACGAGGCGCGTGACGAGCACGCGCGACGGTTCGCCTACGCCCTTCAGAACTTCGGCGCGGGGACGCCAGGTTGGGCGACGGATCGAGGCAAGATCTACATTCTACTTGGGGCGCCCAACACCATCGAGCGAAATCCTGCGGGCCGCACCGCCTTCGAGCGTCCGTCCGAGATTTGGACCTACAACAACGCGCGCAACCCGAGGCTTCCCGCGTCCATGGACATCGCCTTCGTCGACTTTACGACGACGGGCCGGTTCGAGATCGTTTCCTCCTCGAACCTCGACGTGGTCGCTCCGTTGAGGACGAACCTCGGATACGCGATGAGCGAGCTCGAGGCCATCGGGCTGATGCGTTCTGGGGGCACGCTCATGGACCAGACCACGGGCTTGAGGACGGAGATCAACCCCACGCGGCTCGCGACCGACCGGTTCGACCTCGAGCGCGATCTCCAGGAGATCGCAAAGATCCCACGGCTCACGCAAGGAGGTATCCGCGCGGTGACCGAGGCGAGCGTGCGCTTCCCCACTATCCCCGTCCTCGTCGAAGCCTCCGTGTTCCACGCGGGTGAAAGCTCCGCGGTCGTGCCGGTCACGCTTTCGGTTCCCTACGCACGGCTGACCCCGGAGCCATTCGAGGACCGCTACCGGTATCACGTGGACTTGGTGGTCCAGTACCAGGTGAACGGGATCGAGAAGGCGCTCGAGGACCGCATCGAAGTCAGTCTCGACAAAGAAGCGATTGATGACTACCGGCGGAGCGAGCTGCTCTACGATGCCTCGATCCGGCTCCCGCCGGGTGAGTACGAGCTTCTTGCCACAGTGCGGGACAATCCGAGCGGAGCCGTGGGTCAAATAAGCTCGAAGGTCTCGGTACCGACCATCGAGAGTGGAACACTCACCCTTTCGAGCCTCCTTCTCGCGAGCGCCGCCGTCCAGGCCCCGGCTTCCGGTCAGGCGGAGAGGGCGCCGTTCCAGTTCGGTGACGTTCGCCTCGTCCCGAATCTCGCCAAGAGTTTCCTCTCGGGACGAACGCTCACGGCATACGTCGAGGCTTATGGACTCGAGGACGACGCCCGCATCCGGGTGGAGTTCTTTCTTCTGAAGGACGGAAGGCTCTTCTCGAAGGTTGCCCCCTCGCACCACCGTCCGGGAGGAGGCGGCGAGGTGTCCGTTCGCAGTGAGATCTCGCTCGCGAGCTTTCCTCCGGGCAACTACGTGCTACGGGCGCGAATCAGCGACGAGACCACCGGAGAGGTCGCGGAGCGCGAGAGCCCATTCACCGTCCGAGCCCGATAAAAGTGGTGCGCCGGCTCACTTGTCGGGTGAGAAGTTCACGAGACTCTTCAAAAAAGTGATCACCGCCGACTGCTCGTCGCTCGTTAGCGCAGCGAAGCCGTCGCGCGCCTCCTGAGCTTCGCTCCGAGCGGGATCGCCAGACGGCGGCGGGGAGTCCTCTCCATGCAGCAAGATCGCCTCTCGGAGCGTGCCGGCGCGGTCGTCGTGGAGAT
>DASPGQ010000556.1 GCA_035620555.1 Vicinamibacteria bacterium | reverse complement strand
TCCAAGACCTCTTCCCGAGTCAGTCCCGGCGCGACCTGGAGGCGGCCCCTCACTTTTCCGTTGACTTGAATCACGAGCTCGACCAGCTGCTCTTGCGCCAGATGCTCGTCGAACACCGGCCACGACGCGTCGAACACACTGGTCTTCCGGCCCAGCCTCTCCCAGCACTCCTCGGCGAAATGCGGCGCGAGGGGTGCGAGCATGAGGACAAGGGGCTCGACCAGCGCGGATGAGGACGCATCTCCATGAGCCCTGAGTAGGTTGACGTACTCCATCAACTTCGCGATCGCCGTGTTGTACCGAAGTTCATCCAGATCCGCCCCGACGCCCCGGATGGTTTGATGCAGCTTGCGCAGCGCCTCGGGGGACGATGGGCCTTCCGCCCTGGCCTTCGCGACCAGCCCCCAGACCTTGTCGAGAAACCGGCGAATCCCCGAGAGTCCCTCGTCGCGGAAGTCGCCGCCCTCTTGATACGGACCGAGAAACATCAAGTACATGCGGAAGGTGTCCGCGCCCCACGTGGCAATATAGTCGTCCGGGATCACCACGTTGCCTCGGGACTTCGACATCTTGGCGCCATCCTTGACGATCGTCCCGTGAGCCCGGAACCGGGTAAATGGCTCCTCGAACGACAAGTGGCCGAGGTCGTTGAGCGCCATGGTGACGAATCGCGCGTACATCAAATGGAGAACGGCATGCTCGTTGCCACCGATGTACGAGTCGACCGGAAGCCACTTCTCCGTCAGCCCCCTGTCGAACGGCCGGGAGTCGACCTCCGTCGAGGGATAGCGCAGGAAGTACCAGGCGGAATCGAGGAACGTGTCGGAGACGTCCGTCTCGCGGTGCGCGCTCCGTCCGCACTTCGGGCAGGGAACACGGTACCAGTCCTTGGCCCGCGCCAGGGGCGAGATTCCACTCGCATCGGGCTGGAAATCCTCGAGCGGCGGAAGCAGCACCGGAAGGTCCCGCTCGGGAACAGGGACGATCCCGCACTCGTCGCAGTAGATAATGGGTATCGGAGGGCCCCAATAACGCTGGCGCGAGATGCACCAATCGTGGAGACGGTACTGCACCTTCTCGACCCCGGCACGCTGGTCTTCCAGCCATGCCGTGATCGCCTTCGCGGCTTTGCGGCACGGCATCCCGTCGAACTGTCCGCTTCCGACGAGCGTCCCGTCCCATCCGGCAAAACCGACTCCTTCTTCCTTGGGGTCATCCGGCTCCACCACCTGCTTCACATCGAGGCGGTACTTGCGTGCGAACTCGTAATCGCGAGCGTCGTGAGCCGGCACCGCCATGATTGCCCCGGTGCCGTACTCCATCAAGACATAGTCAGCGATCCAAATCGGAACCGCGTCGCCACTGGCGGGATTCCTCGCATAGGCTCCCGTGAATACACCTGACTTTTCCTTCTCTCCAATCCGACGGGACACGAGGTCCATCGCCGCCGCCTCACGACGGTATGCGTCGACTTCGGTGCGCTGCTCGACTGACGTTAGCCCATCCACGAGCGGGTGCTCCGGCGCCACCACGACGTAAGTGGCGCCGAAAACCGTGTCGGGGCGCGTCGTGAACACCGGGATCGAGAGGCCGTTTGGCGTCTCGAACAGGAGCTCGGCGCCTTCAGAGCGGCCGATCCAGTTCACCTGCATCGTGCGGGTCGAGTCCGACCAGTCGAGCCACTCGTGGTTTGCCAGCAGCCGCTCGGCGTAATCAGTGATCTTGAAGAACCACTGCTCGAGCAAACGCAGCTCGACGGCGATCCCCGGATGGCGCTCACACATCCCGGCGATCACCTGCTCGTTGGCGAGCACCGTCTTGCACTCCGGACACCAGTTGACCGGCGCCCGCTTTCTCATCGCGAGCCCCGCCTCATGGAGCTTCAGGAAGATCCATTGTGTCCATTTGTAATAACGTGGATCCGTGGTCTGCACTTCGTGGTCCCAGTCGAGCATGAGGCCGCATCGCTTCAGTTGGTCGCGGAAGCGCGCGATGTTCCTCGGGATGAGCTCTGCCGGGTGCGCGTTCATTTTGAGAGCGTAGTTCTCCGAGTGGATGCCGAAGGCGTCGAAGCCGATGGGCTCGAAAACATCCCAGCCCTGAAGCCTCCGGAGGCGTCCGTGTACGTCAGCGCCGACGAAAGCAAAGAGATTGCCGACGTGCAGCCCCTCGGCCGAGGGATAGGGATACATCATGAGGTTGAAATAGGGCCGCCGGGCGCTTCGTAAATCCACGGAGTTGGTGCGCCGCTCCTCCCACCGCTCCCGCCACTTTCGCTCCACGGTGGACGGGTCGTAGCTCTCTAACTCAGCGCGATCCTCGGGCATTCCGGAAATGTAACACTCGCCCCGGCATCCCGGTTCAACCGATGAGCTCGAGAAGCGTCATGGCGATGACCTCGGTCGATTTCATCAGGTCGTCGATCTCACAGTACTCATCCACCTGATGGGCGAGCTCCAGGATCCCCGGGCCGTAGGCGACGCAGTGCGGGATGCCACCGATCCGCGTCACGTGCTTGTGGTCGTAGGTACCGGGGCTTGCGATGATTGACGCCTCTCGTCCGAGGACGGCTGGTATGGTCTTCTTCAGGGCTTCGATCAGCGGGGAGTCGGGAGGGGTTTGTACCGGGTGAACCACCATGAGCTCGCGCAGATCGAAGCGTCGATCCGGGCCGTTCCCGAGTTTGTCGAGTAGCGAAGCGATCTCTCCCCGCGCCGTCTCCAAGCCTTCCTCGAGCAGGAAGCGCCGGTCGAATACCGCGGAGCATCGATCGGCGACGCACGGAGTCTGAGGATCCTCGCCCGCCTGCCCTCCGATGATCGAGTTCACGTTCAGGGTCGCCTGGCGGGCCCCTTCGGGGACCACGGGCATGCTCGTCCGCCGCTTTCCGAGCTCGGGAAGAAGCTCACGTCGAATGGCCTCGAGAAAAAGACTCATTTGCGCGATGGCGCTCACGCCGAGAAACGGCATGCTGCCGTGGGCGACGCGGCCATGGGCGGTGACCTCGAACCAGTAGACCCCCCGATGGCCGACGCAGATTCGGTCCACTCCGAGGGGCTCAGGAATGATGACGTAGTCGGTGCGTTTCCTGGTGAGGCGTCCGGTCTCGCAGAGCCAGGCGACGCCCGCGTAGCCCCCGCTCTCCTCGTCGACGGTGCCGCTGAGCTCGACGCTTCCGCGAAGGCGGATTCCCGCCCGGCGAATGCACTCGACGGCGTAGAGGGCGGCAGCGATCCCCGCCTTCATGTCCGCCGTACCCCGCCCATAGATGCGGCCTGCGCGTACGATCCCCGCGAAGGGATCGAGAGTCCATCCATCTCCCGCGGGTACCACGTCGAGGTGCCCGTTCAGGTGAACGACCGGGCGCGCCTCTTCCCCCGGGAGAACACCCACGACATTGACCCGAGGGTGGGCCGCGCTGTGCTCGGGGCGGCCTTCGGCGACGACGTAGTCCACCTCGAACCCGCAGTGGGCGAGACGATGCCCGAGCGTTTCCGTCGCCTCCCGATAGAGGTTTCCCGGCGGATTGACGCTCGGGACGCGAACGAGCTCGGAGGCGAAATCGACGAGCTCGTCTCGAGCTTTCTCGATCTCTCGCCGTACCGCTTCGACCCGGTCCAAGGCTCAACGACCGAATAGGTAACGAACGCCGATCTGGATCTC
>DASPGQ010000555.1 GCA_035620555.1 Vicinamibacteria bacterium | reverse complement strand
CCGTTCGCCACGCCGTGCGCACGAATTTCAAGCACGGTGCCGACTTCGTCAAGATCCTCGCCACCGGCGCGGTTCTCTCCAAGGGCATTTCCCCCGGAGCGCAGCAATACTCCGACGAGGAGCTCGCGGTGGCGGTGGAAGAGGCCAGGCGCTGGGGCCGCTTCGTCGCTTCCCACGCTCATGGGGCCGACGGCGTCAAGGCGTCCATCCGCGCCGGGGTGCGGACGGTCGATCATGGATCGATGATGGACGACGAGGGCATCGCGATGCTGAAGGAGAACGCGCACACGTTCTACGTGCCGACTCTGTACGTCGGCGCCGCGGTGGTGCATGGCGGTGAAGAGCTCGGGATCCCGGCATCCGAGATCGAACGGTCCCGTCGCATGTCGGAGTTTCGCAACCGTACCTTTCGCCGCGCGCTCGCCGCGGGATTGCCCATCGGCTTCGGCACCGACGCCGGTGTCTTTCCTCACGGCCTCAACGCCAGGGAGCTTACGATGCGCGTCGAGGAAGGCGAGCCCCCCATGCAGGCGATCGTTTCCGCCACCAGCCTCTCGGCGCGCATCATGGGGTGGGACGATCGCGTCGGGTCGATCGAGGCCGGCAAGCTCGCCGACCTCGTGGCCGTCGAGGGAGATCCGCTGCGAGATATCTCCGAGCTCGAGCGGGTGCGCTTCGTGATGAAAGGAGGCGTCGTCTACCGTGACGATCTCACGGGAAAGGCTCGTTCGACTCGATGAGATCCTGCTCGACCGCTTCGACGCCGAGGTGAGGCGGGGAGAGACCGCCGCGGGGCACCACGTCACGTGCCACCTCGGCTGTACCGAGTGTTGCATCGGGCCGTTCGAGATCTCGGCGCTGGACGCGGCGCGGCTCCGAAGAGGTCTCGCGAACCTTCCGGTTCAAATGGCGCGCCTCGTCGAAAAGCGCGCCCGCACCCAATGGGACTACCTCCGTCCGAGCTTCCCCGGTGACACGTCGACCGGCTTTCTCGCTGACGATGATCGCGCGCGGGAGAGTTTCTGTGAGACATTCGCCTCAATCCCCTGCCCGGTACTCGACCCAGGAACCGGTGCTTGTCTCCTCTACGCGCACCGGCCGCTCGCGTGCCGGAGCTTCGGCCTTCCCGTCGTTCAGGAAGACGAGCGCTTGCCTCCCTGCCGGCTGAACTTCACCAATGCAGGGGAGTGTGACGTGCGGAGAGCGACGATCGAGCCCGACCCGGAGTACCTCGAGGGCGATCTCATCGCATTGCTGGATCACGACGCCGAAACCGTGATCGCCGCCGCCATCGCGCTCGGCGATCGATGAATCTCCGACCCTGCAGACGCGTCAGCCCTTCACGGGCTTCGCCGCCGGGCCGATAGAGCCCCCCCGAGTCGATCCAACGTCGCACGGATCACACAATCGTCCGCAGTACGCGACCGGGCGACCACGTCTCGATGGGCTCAACGTTCTCCACCCTCGATGGAGATGCGTGGGTCCGAAGAAGAGGCTCCATCGGACCGCGAGTCGCCGAGAATGCCGGTGCGTCTCTAAAAAGTCCCGAGACATTCTCATAGAATCCGAAGACGATGACGAGACGGAAACGCACTTGGCCCTCTTGTTGGACCTGGGAGATCGAGATCTCCGACCACGCCCTCGAGAGCATGCCTGTGCGGGGATTTACCGAGGTCGACCTCCGTCGTATGATGGAGCGTGCGACAAGCTTTCGTCCAGATGTTGCAGAGGGGGCGATGGCGGATCGAAACACGATTCCAAGGGAGGCCAAGGGAGGCCATGGGAGGTCATCGTCGAACCCGTAGCCGAAAAGAAACTCCTGGTGGTCGTCACCGCTTCTGACGTGAACCGATGAAACAGATCCGATTGAGAGTTACCTATCGAGAAGATGGCAGTCCTTTTGCCGCCTACCTCCATCTTCCCAGCAAGCCAAACGAGAAGCGTGCGAAGTGCCGTCGTGTCGAGCCAGGGATGATCCTGGATATCAACATGGATGGAAAGCTCATCGGCGTCGAGTTGACCGCGCCGCTCCTCGTGACTCTGGACGATGTCAACAAGGTTCTCGAGGAGTACGGTTTGGACCCCATCAAGGAAGCGACGCTGAAGCCTTTGCTCGCCGCCTAGGCGATTGTCGCTCCCCGTCTCTCCTCTTGCTTGGTTCTACGCAAGGTGAGATCGATCACACAATCGATGAACATCGTGTTCGCCGAGCCGATCTGAGCACACCCCCGCACAGATTCTCCCGGCCTTTCAACTGTCGCGAATCGTTCATCCCGCTCGACAGCTGTCGGAGGAGAGTAACGTTCCGATCGTGGAGCCTTGTAGCGTCAAACCGGGCTACCAACATTGATAGGAGGCATCCTTGTCAATATACTTATCAATATGAGAACAATAGCGATCACTGTCGACGACGAGACCCTGGCCCTCATCGACGAGCTCTACGAAAGGACGAATACGTTCTCCAGTCGCTCCGCCCTGGTACGCGCCGCGATTAGAGAGTACGCACGTCTCACGCGAAAGCGAGCAGAGGAAGAACGCGAGCGCGCGATCCTTCACGCGAATAAAGATCGTCTGGACAAGGAGTTGGCCGCCCTGATCTCGGAACAGGCCAAGTCGTGAAACGTGGAGAGATCTATCGAACCGGAGAACGCCTGCCGGAACGAGGTCACAAGCCCGGCTTCTACGTCGTGGTGTCCCGTTCGTTCATCGCCGAGAACGACGATGTATCGACGGTGATCTGTGCGCCCCTTTACAGCAATGTGCTCGGGCTCTCGACCGAGGTCACGGTGGGGCGCGACGAAGGGTTCCCGAAAGAGTGTTCGATACGCTGCGATTTTCTGACGTTGATGTTCAAGTCAAAGCTCACCGGGTACGTGAGCCAACTCAAAGGCGCAAAGCTCGAGGCGCTGAACCAGGCTCTCGCGAAAGCACTGGAAATCACCTAGCTCATTCCGAGGGCTCACCGATGCAGTACAGGTAGTCTTCCGTCCTGAGAAAGATCTGCCCGCGCGAGATCGCCGGTGAGCTGAGGGTATAGCTCTCGAGGTTGTTCTCGGCGAGAACCTCGAAAGCCGGCCCCGCTTTCACGACGGTCGTGATGCCGTCCTCGCTAGTCGCATAGATCTTTCCGTCGGCGAGAACCGGCGATGCGCTGTAGATCCCCGAGGCGATGCGCTCGGGACCCCAGATGGTCTCGCCGGTCTTCGCGTCGAGGCTGAACAGGATCCCGCGATCGTTGACGATATAGAGATACTTTCCGTCAGTCACCGGCGTGGGTACATCTGGCCCGTCATCGAAATCCCAGAGACGATGGCTTGACGTCACATCTCCCTTGCCTCCGGCCTTGAGCGCGAGCATGGGGCGTACTCGGGTGGGGGCGTAGATGATGCCCTCCATCACCACCGGTGAGGCGACGATGCGGTAATTGGCGTCGTTGTCCGGGTTGAGCCCGTCCGCCCGCCAGAGCTCCTCGCCGGTGTCGAGGTCGTGGCCGGTGACGACGTCGCCGCCGGTGATCACGAGCTCTTTCTTGCCGTCGTATTCCAGGAGAGCCGGCGTGGTATAGGAATCGGGAGACTCGCGAATCGCATCCGTCGGCC
>DASPGQ010000554.1 GCA_035620555.1 Vicinamibacteria bacterium | reverse complement strand
GCTTTCGCGGACCGGGTCGTAAGCGAGCGCGTGGTGATCTCGTGGCCCGGGGCCCAGACCCCGTGTCACGATCTCCATCCATTGCTCCCCGTCCCACTCCCACGTATCGGCGAGCGTCTTTCCGTCGGAGCCGATACCACCGAACACGAGGAGTCGGTCGCGACCGGTATCGTAGGCCATCCCTGCGTGAATGCGTGGCGACGGACCGTCCTCGTCGAGCACGACCCACGAAACTCCGTCCCAGCTCCAGAGGGTGGCGGACATCTCCCGCGCGGGATTCGTTCCCCCGAATAACACCACGCGCGAGAGCGTCGAAACATAGGTCATGACATGCGACGCCAGCGGCGGCGGCCAGGGATCGCGAGGCTGCCACGCCGAGGTCGTCGATGCCCCGAGGCCGAGCGAAAAACACAACCCGGCAACCTTCTGTCGGACTTCAGAGCTCATTGGAATCGTGGCAGGAGCATCATATACGCCGTCGCGACGGCCGCCACCCGAGGAAGAGGTTCTCGAACAAGATCAAAACGCCCATCCCCGCGGTGGTGAAGAGGGTGATGGAGAGCAGGCTCGCGAAGACCAGTGGCGTGTCGAGATTGAACTGGCCGGACAGGATGAGGTACCCCACGCCGCGGTTGCCTCCGATGAACTCTCCCACGATCGAGCCCGCGAGCGCGAGTGGGAAGGCGACCTTCAGAGCATCGACCAGGTAGGGGAGCGCGTGCATCAGTCGCACTTTATAAAAGAGGCGCAGCTCGGTACCTCCCGAAAGCCTGGCAAGGTCGAGAATGTCGGGCTCGATCTCGGCGAGTCCCGTCGCGGCGTTGACGAACAAGGGGAAGAACCCGAGTAGAAACGCGAGGAGCACTTTGGGCTCGGCCCCGAGACCAAACCACGTTACGAGAAGCGGAGCGACCGCGATCTTCGGAATTCCGTTGAACGCGGCGAAAATCGGGAGGAAGATCGCCCGAAGCGGCTCGATGTAGGTCACCACCAGAGCGAGGAGGATTCCCGTACCGAGCGCTAGCGCGAGGCCCAAGAGGGTCGTCGCCGCGGTCACGCCGAGCTCCGTCATCTGAACCCCAAGCGTATCGGCGAATTTGCTCACAACGACCGAGGGCTTCGGAAGAAGATACTCGGGAACACCGGCGAAGCCGACACCATACTCCCAGGCGACGAGGAGCGCGGCGAGGCCCGAGACGATGAGCGCCGTCTTCTTCACGACTCGATGAGCCCCCTTACCTTTGCCGCCAGCTCCACGAACGTGGGATCGCTCAGAGTCGAGGCGCTTCTCGGGCGCGGGAGCCCCACCGGAACGACAGAGCGTAATCGTCCCGGCCGGCTCGAGAGCACGAGAACGCGATCCGACAGCAATACGGCCTCGTTGATGCTGTGGGTGACGAAGAGCACGGTGCTCCGCGTTGCGCTCCAGATCCGCTCGAGCTCGAAGCCCATTCGCTCCCGCGTCAGGACGTCGAGAGCGCCAAACGGTTCGTCCATCAGCAAGAGGAACGGTTCGAGAAGGAGCGCACGGCAAATCGAGACCCGCTGCTGCATGCCTCCCGAGAGCTCGTGAGGATAGCGCTCTTCGAAACCCTCGAGACCGGCGAGACGGATGAGCTCGCGCGCCCGGGCGCGATGCTCGGAGGAAGCTCGGCCCCGCATCTCCGCGGGAAAGACGACGTTCTCGACCGTCCTTCGCCAGGGAAGAAGCACGGGCGACTGAAACACCATGGCGGCGTCGGGAACGGGCCCGCTGACCGTGCGCCCTCGCACCCGCACCGCACCCGAACTCGGCCGCTCCAGACCGGCGACGATGCGAAGCGTGGTCGACTTGCCGCAGCCGCTCGGACCGACGACGGAGACGAACTCGTTCTCCCCGATGTCGAACGAGAGCCCTTCGACGGCCGTTCGAGCCGAAAACGATTTGGTCAGCCCTTCGACGCTCACCGCCGTCACGCCGTTTTTGGTCAACGAGGCAGACTCACGGCACTCCAGGAAGCGCCCATGACTTGCCCGAGGATCGGTTCACGACTCACTTCGTTCGCTTTCAGGAATGTATCTTCAGTAGGCGTGCGGCGGTCGCGCCAAGGATTGCTTCTTTCGCCGAGTCGTCGAGGCCGGGGACGCTCATCACATCGTCGAGCGGGTCGCGGCTCGCCACCGGGAACGGATAGTCGGTGCCCATCACGATCCGATCGGCACCGACCTGGTCGATCAGGT
>DASPGQ010000553.1 GCA_035620555.1 Vicinamibacteria bacterium | reverse complement strand
CGGAGGAGGCGGGGATTGTCTTCAGGCGCTTTGGTGTCGTATTTCTGGAGGGAGAACGCTGAAGATCGAACTCGGGCACCTCGTGGCCTTCACCGTTCAGATGGCCCTCGCGGGAGTGCTGCTCACCTTGCCCCTGGGCGTGGCGCTCGGGTTCTGGCTTGCCCGTACTGCTCGCTGCGGAAAGAGCCTCGTCGAGACCCTGGCCACGCTGCCTCTCGTCTTGCCCCCCACGGTCGTCGGACTCTTTCTCCTCGAGCTCTTTGGACGCAACCGGCCCGTGGGTCGCTTCCTGTACGATCACTTCGGACTGAGCGTCGCCTTCACCTGGCGGGCCGTGGTGATGGCGAGCGCGGTCGTGGCATTCCCCCTTCTGGTGCGAACCGTGCGAACCTCCTTCGAGGAGATCGACCCTCGCCTCGAAGCCATTGCCCGCACCCTGGGAAGGGGCCGGCTCAGCGTGTTCTTCAGCGTGAGTCTTCCCCTGGCCTCGCGGGGAATCCTCGCCGGGTTCATTCTCGCTTTCTCGCGCGCTCTCGGCGAGTTCGGCGCGACCATCATGGTGGCGGGCAATATTCCCGAAGAGACTCAGACGCTCTCGCTCGCCATCTTTCAACTCGTGCAGCTCGGTCGCGATCCCGAGGCCTATCGTCTGGCTGCCGTCACTGTGCTGGTGGCGCTCGTTGCGATCTGGCTCGCCGACCGGCTTTCGAGACGGCCTCGGTCGAAGTCCGTCGCTCTCCGATGATCCACGTCACCGTGCGGCTTCCGCTCGACTCTTTCGAGCTCGACGTGTCGCTCGATCTGAACGAGCCGATGACCGCCCTCTTCGGCCCCTCCGGCGTGGGGAAGACGTCGCTTCTCGAGACGATCGCCGGCCTCCGTCAGCCCGCCGAGGGAGAGATCCGGATCGACGAGGAGTTGTTGTTCTCATCGCGGCAAAGAGTCTGGTTGCCACCGGAGCTGAGGCGCGTCGGTTACGTGCCCCAGGATGCTCTGCTCTTTCCCCACATGAGCGTTCGCCGCAATCTCGGTTATGGAAGCCGCCTGGTGAACCGTAAAGACCTACAACTCTCGGTCGTCTACTCCAGTCGTCGGATCAATTGTGCGATGGGCGGAGGTGCCTTCTCATGAAGGTAGGCTTCGACACCGCTAATCAACCCCGCTCTGACCCGATTCACTTCTTCCAGGACTTGCTCGGAGGTTTGGGTAAGTGAGAAGCCGCACGCCGAGGGTTGCATTTCGGTTCCTACGAGGTTGATGAGCACCGCTTCCGCGTTCATCCCGCCGTCAATCTCTTCGCCGAGCGCGATGAGCGTTGGGATGTCCAGCTCTTCGTCCTCGTCGAAGAACCATTTCAAGTCGTAGAGATCTTTCTCGCTGGCTCGGCTCACCAGCGTCGCGGATTTCATTTTCAGGAGCGTCTGTGGCGTGGCGACGACGACACCGTCGCTCGCCGCCAAACCGGAGCCCAGGTCGAAGAGATTCGCGTCCAACACGACTTGCGCGGTGAAATCGTGTCCGGCCAGCCGGCACGTCGTGTGATAGAAATGCGCCGAGCTCCGTTCATCCGTCAACGTCGTCCCGACGTCGCCGAGCGATCTCACGGCGAGGACGGTGGCCTTGTGCGCCATTTCGTCTGCGGTAAACAAGTCGAGGTCGTCGGAGCGTCGATGGCCGGCGTAGTAGCCGGCGAGGGCCGTGCCCCCTACGAGCATTGCGCCCGCGATCTCCTGGGCGAAGACGTGCCTGAGCGCCCGGTAGAGTGGCGGTGGCAGCACCCGTGCCGCTAGGCCGCCGTCCGGTTTTCGTGCCATGACCACAACGTCCTCAACTCACGGCGACGAGCGGGATGGATGTGCCGCTCATAGTCGGGAAACCGGTCCCAGACGAACGCCCCGAGCGTCGCTTCCGCGGCGTAAAGGCCGTAGACTTCCACGAATCGACCGATCGCGCGCGGATCCCGCGCGTTCAACGCCACCGCGAAATCGTCGAGATCGGGATAGACACGATCCCAGAGCAGCGTGACGAGGAGCTGGTCGTGAGCTTCGGGCTCGAAGCACGGAAGCGGCTTGGTGAGCTCCTCGGCCGAGACCCCGAGGACCTCGCTCAGCTTCAGCAGGTGCTTGCCTTGGACGTTCGCCTCATCGCCGCGAAACCATAGCGACACGGCCTGGCGGCTCACTCCAATGCGTCGCGCAAGCTCGGCCTGGCTCCAACCGCGCGCCTTTATGAAGGCGCGCAACGCCCTAACATTCAACATATCAACCTAATTAGCACACGCTGAAGCCAGTTGTCAAGTATACTTGACGATGCCTTCGTCCTCGATCGTCGGCTGGGATCGGCACTTCGAGGGAGGTCCTCCGCCCATTGATGAATTTGATAACAGGAAGCTTCATAGCTGGCGGAGTCGGTGCAGCGAATTTCCTCGCGGATCCTCTCTGAGTCGTTCCGACTCCGTGGCTCAGCGCTCCGTTGGAACGAGGTGCTCGAGCTCTTCGAGCCAATTGAACGGTCTCGACTACCCCAATGGTTTGCCGACCTCGCCGCCCACGAAGCGTCAGTCTCTTACACAACGCGTGCGTTTTTCATGCCCTTTCGCGAGCTCTCTAATCGCTTCGCTGCGTCATTCATCGCGCCAACCAACGCACTGCGTCGGCACTAACCGCTCAAGCTCACGGACCAGGAGAGAACAACTTCGTATCGCGAGAGGCCGCGATAGGGGTCGTCCTCGTCGGACTCGGGTCTGACGACGAACAAGAACCGCCCGTCCGGGTGGACGTCGTCCCTCCCCGTGGCCCCACCGACGGGCACGGATCTCTCCCGACGGGGCCCGCCTCGTCCTCGACCCCAAAGGTGGCGCGGACCTTTGGCTCTACGACCTCGCGCGCGGCGCTCTCACGCGCCTCACCATTGCCCCGGCTACGCCAACCGCGTTCGCTCCAACTACCGGAGGGAGGATGCGAATCCACCGGGGCAGAACAACGACATCGCGCCTCCCAGGCGCGCTCTGCAACCTGCCTTCGGTGTGGCGCAAGGATGAAAATCCTTGCTTTCATCATCGAACCCGAGGTCATCCGCCGAATTATTCGCGCTGCGCGCTCACATCTATCGCGGCTCGCCATCCGCGTGTTGTTCGCGAGAATCCGCCGGCGGCGGCTCAGTCGGTGTCGTTTCCAGGGCCACTTCCCGATGGCCGAGGCACGAGATTCGTCATCCTCCGGACTTTGCCGGCGTTGAAACTATAATTGTGGTTGCACGTGGCTTTGAATATAACTACAATTGTAGGTACACGTGTACGAGATCGAGATTCATGAGGCTGCTGAAGCCGAGCTCGATACCCTACGTCCGTACGACCGCAATCGCATCCTCGACGACATCGAAGAGCAGCTGGAGTTCGAGCCGGGTCTAGTGACGCGACGAAAGAAAGTGCTCGAAGCGGTGGAGCCGCCCTGGGATCAACTTGGACCGGTGTGGCAGCTCAGTGTCGGCGATTTCCGCGTGTTCTATGACATCGTCGAAAAAGATCGGCTCGTCATCGTTCGTGCCGTGCGGAAGAAGCCTGCACACCGGACGACCGACGAGATACAGTAGGAGGGCCTTAGATAGATGAAGTTCATCACGGTTCGCGACGCCAAAGCAACGTTGAGCGGAGCCATCGAGGACAGTCAAGAACAGAAGATCGTCATCACGAAGCACGGCAAGCCCGTATGCATCTTGATTGGATGCGAGGGCTACGACATCGAAGACGTGCTGACGATCGCCGATCCAGCGTTTTGGGAAATGATCGAGGAGCGCCGCAAGAAGGGCCGAACTCGTTCACTCGCGAGTGTGCGAGAACGATTCGCGCGAAAAGACGCTCACTCGGCTCGCCAGCGCTTGACGAAGTCAAGGAAGAAGCGGTCCTCGACAGAGTGATGTCGGCTCGAACATCCAGAGGAGTCGGGAGTCTCGAGAAAGAGAACGGGGTCAGTTCGGGATCAGTGGGAGCGCTACGGCTAAGGAGACTAGGCTCTATCAAAGCATTACGGAGGGACCGATGAGTGACGACATTCGCGAGCTAACCGACGAGGATTTCGCACGGGCCCGCACAAACAACGCCTACGCATCATTCGTGGGGAGATCGATCACGAAAAGGATATCCCGGCCCTCCGCCGCTTTGCTGGCCTGACGCAGGAGGAGTTCGCTCAAGCGTTGGGTATCAGTGTCCACACGCTGCGCAATTGGGAACAAGGTCGGCGAACACCCGAGGGCCCCGCTTTGGCGCTTCTACGAATCGCGGCTCGCCATCCGCGTGTCCTTCGCGAGAACCTGGCGGCGTCGGCTTAGTTCGAGGACAGTCGCGACGGTTCTTGGTCACGAGGAGCCACCTCATCTCGCGTGCTCTCGGTAGCGAGATACGATCTCCGCACCTGCCGCTCGGACGATTGATAGTTCCGATAGGAACGACTAGATTTCCCCGATGTCACTCAAGGCCGGAACCCGGCTCGGCCCGTACGAGATCGGCGCTCCCATCGGCAAGGGGGGCATGGGCGAGGTCTATCGTGCGCATGACACAAAGCTCGGGCGCGATGTTGCGGTCAAAGTTCTTCTCGCTCACGCCCAATGGGTTCTTAGCTTACCCAAGATGCTCAGAGCATACTTTCTGTACGATCGAGAGCTCCTGAGAGAGCTCACGCGGCTCGCCTATGAAACCGTTCGTGACATGATGGTCACTGCCATCGACGAACCCACGGCTCGCCCCGGCATGGTGGCAGTGATCCAGATCTTCGATTCTCCCTCAAGTGGAACCCGCACATTCATGCCCTCGTCACTCGCGGGGTTTTCCTCGACGAGGGATTGTGGCAACCGATTCCCTATGTGGACTCTCATTAGGCCGAGCTTCTCTTCCGGCACAAGGTTCTGGGACTTCTTCGAAACCGTGAGCTCATCACCCAGGAGCGCATCGACCTGCTCTTGTCCTGGCGGAATTCGGGTGTTCACGTTCACAACCGAACCACCGTCTATCCCAGCGACTCCGAGGGGCTCCACCACTCGTGGCTTCAAGGGCTACGCTTTCTCGAGCTTCGACCATGTGCCATCACGGTGTCGGCGCCAGGCGCTCGAGCTCGGAGAACCAGTCGAGGACGAGGACGAGATTGCCCGTGCCCTCGCCCGGGGTCCCTCCCACCATGAGAAACCGTCCGTCGCGACCCACATCGTAGGTGGGCGTGTAGGGCGTCAAGAAGGGGAACGAGAAGAGCAGGCGCGGCATGTCGACCCGGAGTGCGGGCTCGGCGACGACGCTCACCGCGAACAGGTCCGGCGTGGTACTTGCGGGCCCTCGACGGCGGAAGTAGAGCTCGCCGCCGTCGGCGCTCCACCCCGGCTCCTGCCCGCCTTGACTGGAAACGCGGATCGGCGGCCCCTCCTCGTCGAACGGCCGAAGCCAAATCTCCGGCCTTCCGGTTGCGTCCGAAGTGTAAGCGATGAAGCGGCCATCCGGAGACAGAGCCGCTTCGATCTCGATGCCGTCCGTCTGCAGGATCGTGCGGGGATCGCCCCCGTCGATCGGGTAGCTCAGGAGCCTTCGGGCGTCGCCTGCGATCCGCTCGCCGAGGATCTCGCGCCCATCGGGCGTGTACGTCCAAAGCGAGTCGAGGATCACGTCCGGGATCAGGAGCTCGGGCTCGTTCTCGCTTCCGTCCGAGGCGATCCGATAGAGGACGCGACGGGTGAAAGAGAGAAACGTCACCCGGCGCCCGCCCGGCTCCCAAACGGCAGACTCGGCCGGCTGATTGATCCTCAATGGTATCGGAGGCCGACCCGTCAGATGTAGACCCAGAGCTCGCCCCTGGGTTGCGCCGTCTGCACCAAGACACGATTGCCGTCGGGAGACAGGCGAAACGCCGCCAAACCTCGCTCGGGGTCGGCAATCGCCGTCTCGCCGACCTCTCCTGTGCGGTCGACCCACACCAGCGAATCGCGACCTCCGGTTCCTGAGCTCACGACGTAGCCCAAGATGCCGTTGCCGTGCGGCGTGACGGCGAACTGGCCCGCCCCGGTGGGGTTGACCTCGACGTTGTCGGCGATGGGCACGGCGTCCCCGGTGAGCTCGAGGCGATCGATATCGAACGGAGCCGCGTATAGCGCGAAGCCTTCGGTGAACAAGACGTGGCCGGTCGGGACGTACCGCGGCTGGGTTCCCGAGGACAGGATCCGGTGGCGTCCGGTGGCGAATTCGTGGACGGCGAGCTGGGTCGATTCGAGCGCGCCCGACCAGACGGTGAAGAGCACCCCTTTACCGTTCGGGAG
>DASPGQ010000552.1 GCA_035620555.1 Vicinamibacteria bacterium | reverse complement strand
GACCGTACGCATCCTGGGTGACATCATCGAGCCACCGCTGCCCGCGAAAGTAAGGGAAGTTGGAGACAAGGGTATTTGAAAGCCGACGGGAAAGAGGCTCTTCTCGAAGAGACATCGCGAGATCATCCGTGCGCAGATGCTAGCGAAAGCGGACTTTACGACGAACCGGGGTAGCTCCACGAGCTCGACGCCGATCGGCGGTTCGCCTGACCGGCACCCGCCACCTCGTACGGTTTGCCCTCGTCTTTCAGGAGCTTGCCGACGCGGGCGACGAGCTCTTCCGCTCCCCTCCCGGTAAGGGCGGAGACGAGAATGCTGTCGGATCGAATCTCGAAGCTCGCACGCTCTTCGGCGGATAGCAGATCGACCTTGTTGAACACGAGCAGCCGGGGAATGGAATCGAGACCGAGCTCGGAGAGAATCGTCTCGACGTTGCCCATCCGGTTGGGGTAGTCGGGATGAGAAGCATCGACGACGTGCAGAATGAGCGAGGAGGTCTCGATCTCCTCGAGCGTCGCCCGAAACGCCTCGATGAGCTCCGGAGGTAGCTCCCGGATGAACCCGACGGTGTCGGCGAGAAGGACCTCACGCTCGACGGGTACCCTGAGCCTGCGGCTCGTCGGGTCGAGGGTCTCGAACATGCGACTCGACGCCCCCACGTCGCTCTCCGTCAGTCGATTCAGGAGACTGGACTTCCCCGCGTTCGTGTAGCCGACGAGCGTAACGATCGGCAGGCCCCGGCCCACGCGGCGCTTTCGCCTCTCGCCGCGCTTGCGCCGGACGTCCTGGATCTCCGACTGGAGCCTCGTGATTCGGTCCCGAGCGCGCCGCCGGTCGATCTCGAGCTTCGTCTCTCCGGGACCCCGGCCCCCGATCCCTCCGGTGAGCCGAGAGAGTGCCGTGTCCATCTCGGTCAGCCGAGGCAGCATGTAACGGAGCTGGGCGAGCTCGACCTGAAGCTTTCCTTCACGACTCTGAGCTCGCCGCGCGAAGATATCGAGGATGAGCTGGGTGCGGTCCAAGATCTTGAGGTCCGTGGCCGCGGAGATCGAGCGGATCTGCGCCGGGGTGAGATTCCGGTTGAAGATGATGAGATCGGCGCCGACTTGCAGCGCGCGAATGACGAGCTCCTCGGTCTTCCCTTTTCCGACGAGATAGCGGGGGTCGAGCTTCGCTCGACGCTGGATGACGGTGTCGAGAATGACGACGTCGGAAAATCGTGCCAGCTCGGAGAGCTCCTGGAGGCGCTCCTTCTCCTCCTCGACACTCTCCGTCGTGACACCGACCAGGATCGCCCTCTCCCTTCCATCGAAGCGATGCAGCTCGCCTCGTTTCGCCGCGAACTCGTTCTCGAGTGCGGTGATGAAGTCGAGGAAGTCGAGATCGAGCTGGCTGGGTACGACGGGAGGGAGAAGCTCCCAGGCCGGCGCGCCGCGATCGCCGTTCGAGGCCGGGGAAAGATAAGCGGTCCGCACGAGACCGGGAAGACCGTCCTCGCCCACGTCGATGGCGGACATCGCGTCGAGACGCAGGAGCACGAGGTCCGTCAGATCGTCGCGCGTCAAAGGCTCCATGGCCAGGTGCGTGTGCAGGCAGCGAATGCCGCGAAAGCGGCGTTCGGCGATTCGCAGCCGCTTCAGGTCGGGAAGGACGATCTGGCGCGCATCGCCGACGATGACCCACTCCACCTCGCCCTTGCGGTTGACGAGGACGCCGACCTGTCGTCGAATCCGGTGCGAAATCTCGGTGAGCTGCCGGGCGAAGTCATGAGTCAAGAGCTCGTGCGGCGGCAGACGTCTCTGGTACAGCTTTTCGAGCTGCCTCCGCTCACTGGCCCCGAGCCCCGTGGTGTTGCCTTCTAGTTTGTGAATCGGTGCCTCTCGACCGCGCTAGGACGTCTCTTTGCGCGCTTCGGCAATGAGCAAGTCGAGCTTCGCGCGCGCGGAGAGATAATTGGGGTCGACTTCCAGGGTTTTTTCGTAAGCCTCGATGGCCTTCTGCCGGTCTCCGAGCTTGAGGTATGTCTCGCCGAGATAGTATCGGGAATCCGCAAGCTTCGAGTCCCGCGATACGGCCTTCTTGAAATGGCGGATCGCCTCCTCGTAGTTTCCTTGCTGGTACTGGATGACTCCGAGGTGATGGTAATAGTAGGCGTTGGACCCTCCCGCCTTGGCGGCACGCTCGAACTCGCGGATGGCATCATCTACGTGCCCCATCGCGTAGTAAGCGGCCCCGAGGTTCGATCGCGCCTCGGCGAACTTCGGGTCCGTTTCGAGGGCGAGCTTGTACTGCTCGATCGCCTCGTCGACGCGCCCCCGACGGCGCAAGGCTACGCCGAGGTTGTTGCGCGCCCGGGGAAAGCCCGGATCGATCTCGAGCGACATCTCGTACATCTCGAGCTCGGCTTCCTCGGGATCGAAGCTGTCACCCATGTCGCCGGCGGTCTCCGCGTAGTACCCATACAAAAAGCCTTGATTGTTGTAGTAGTTCGCGATCGCCTCGAAGTCGTCGATGACCTTGGCGCCGACGTACTCACGCTCCGGGGTCCGGGTGAAGTCGATCATCGTCAGGTCGGGCCCGTGCCGGACGCCTGCGGTGATATGTCCATTGTTGACGATGACCTCCGCCTCTTTCGAGATCGTTTCCACCGTCGTCACGTCCACGTAAACCGCGTCGACACCGACCTCCCGTGCCATCCCGATGAACAGGTTCGTGTAGGCGAGACAGTTGCCCTTGCCTTCGTAGAACACCTGCTGGGCGGTCTTGTTCGAAAGCCAATCGTACGAGATCGACATGCCGGTGCGGCTTATGATGGCGTTCACGATGGCCCGGGTGCGTTCCGTGTCGGTGCGGAGATTCTCCACCGATTTCCACGCGAGCGCACGGATCTCGTCGTTGATATCGTAGGGGACGACTACCTTCTGCGCGACCTCTTCGGGCACTCGGGTGCTCAGGTCGGCAATGATCTCCTCGGGGCGGAACTGAACCCGCTGCGAGGTGCCGCAGGCGGCGAACACCACCGGTGCGAGCAGCAACCACGGAAGGACGTGCCTTTCGAGGAAAGCCCACTCAGAAAGGGTAACGGCTTTCAAGTACTACTCCACCTTTAGTATAGCACGCACGACTCACGCCGCGTTTGCGCTCCCGACACTTACAGCGTATCCTCGTCCCAGATTTTACGAAAGGGGATTGCCTTGATGCCGTTCAACAAAGAGTGGGTTGCGCTTGCGACCGTCGCCGGTCTCGCGACCGCCTCTGCATTCGCTCAGGACAAGCTCAGCAAGGGCGACAAGGAGTGGATGGAAAAGGAAGTGGGCGCCATCATCACCGCTCAGGAGAAGTCGTTGTTCGAGTCGATCGACAAGGACGACCGGAAGCTCTTCAAGGACCTTTTCTGGATGAGACGCGACTTCGACCCGACCACGCCCGACAACGAGTTTCGCAAAATCTACGAGCAGCGGATGAAGGCCGCCGACGACAACTTCCAACAGCGAGGTCAGAAGGGCCACGAGACCGACATGGGGCAGATCCTGTTGCTCATGGGTGGTCCCAGCCAGCAGGTGGAAGGGCGCGCGGCGGGATCTTCCCAGGGCGAGCTGCCAGGGAGCACACCGGGCACGGATCCGGGCCCCGGCACCGGTGCCGGGCCGGAGGCGGATCCGGGCACGGGCTCGGGACGAGAGGGTTTCGGCTCGGATTTCGGCGGTGGCGGTGGCGCGAGCCAGGCGGTCAGCTGGGTCTATGACCCGAATCCGCAGCTCGGTTATCCCGACGGGCTCACGATCGAGTTTCGCCAGCAATCGCAGTTCGGCTTTCGTATCGCGAACCGGGACGCGATCGCCGAAACGCTCGAACGGGTCAAGGAGCGATTGGTATCGAATCCCTCGGTGAACTACGCCCGCGACGAGAGCGGTCGCCTGCGCAAGGCCGACGCGCGTTTCGACCCCAACAGCCCGGCGAAGCTGGCCCTCAAAGCGCTCCAGGACACGGGTCAGACGAGCGACGCCATCGGCTTCGCCGTGAACCCCCTGTTCTTTCGCTCGACCGAGGGCCAGGTCTACATCCCGATGGACTTCGTCATCGAGCACGGCATCGATCGCGGCGAGGCCACGGTTTTCGGCGCCGTCGAGAACGCGGACGGATTCACCGTCTATCAATTCGAGGAAAAGGCCGAGCTGATATCAGGACCGAAAGACCACCTCGGCTGGGAGATGCCTCTGCAGCTCCAGCCCGGTCTCTACACTCTCTATATCGGAATCATGGACGATGCCTCGCAGGTACTGGGTACGCAGGTGATCGACCTGGACGTGCCGGATTTCGACGCGGGGGAGCTGACCCTGTCTTCCATCTTGATGTTCGTGAAGGGCACGCAGACCGGCGAAGCGATGGGCGCGCCGGGCAAGGCCTTCATGCTGGGGGGGTACCATTTCGCCCCCAAGCGCGAGATGATCTACACGCAAAGCGATCAGCTATCGGGCGTCTTCAATGCCTACGGCTACGGCCTCGAGGGCGACAAGCCCAACCTGACCGTCCAGGTGACCTTCTTCCGTGAAGGCGAGCGCCGCGGCGCGACCAAGGACGAGCCGTTCATGCTCCAGACGAACGAAATGGCGCTCACGATCTTCGACATCCCCCTGAACCTTCCGAACTTCCAGGACCCGGGGAACTACAAGGTCGAGGTCAAGGTGACCGATCACGTGACCAGCAAGGTCTTGACCGAGGAGATCGCGTTCGTGATGCAGGGGCAGCAGGAGCAGTAGGCCGGCTAGAGCTTCCTCAGGCTGCTTTCTTCTGCGCCACTTCGCCGAGGACTTCGAGGGCCTTGTCGAGAACGGGGTCCGCGTCCTCGCTTTCGGGCTCCTCGGAGCCGGCGACCTCGATCGTCGGCTCGAGGCCCTCGCCGAGAAGGGCCTTTCCATCGGCCGTCCAGTACTGCGCGACCGAGAGTACGAGCCCGGAACCGTCACCGAGCGAGATCGCTTTTTGAACACCGACGCGCCCCGAAGTTGGAACGCCGAGGATCTCACCACGCTTCGCCGTTCGGAAGGCGCTCGCCAGAATTTCCGCGGCACCCGAGCTTCCCCGGTTGATCAGAAGCGCTACCGGCCCGGAGAACGCGACGCTCCCGCGGTCGAGCTGTAGATCCGACGTTTCCCCCTTCCTCGACTGGAGGCGGGCGGCGAGTCCGCCATCGATGAAGAGCTCGGCGACGCGGGCACCATCCTCCGCGAGGCGCCCAAAGCTATTGCGAACGTCCAGGACGATCGCACGAGCCCCTTGTTTCTTCAAGAGCTCGATTCCGCGCTTCGTGTCGATCTCGACACCGCTCCGGAACGACGTGATCTTGATATACCCGGTCCCGTCTTCGAGGAGCTCGAAGCTCACGGGCGAGGCGACGACGTCGCGGCGAGCCACCTTGATCTCGAGCGGATCGGCCTGTCGACCCCGGATGATCTCGAGCGAAACCTCGGAGCCCGCGGCGCCTTTCAGCATCGAATCGCCCACGATGACGTTGACCTCGCGCGTGTTCTCGCCGTCGATCGATTTGATCAGATCACCGGGTTCGACCCCCGCCGCCTCGGCGGGAGAACCCGCGAGCACCGCCACCACCTGCAAGTAGTAGCGCTTGGACAGCTCCACGCCGATGTCGGGCTTGGCGTGGGAGCTCGGATCCTTGAACGCGCTGTACTGTTCGGGCGTGAGGTAACAGCTATCGGGGTCGAGGGCGTCCATCATTCCTCGAATCGCTCCGTCCATGACCTTGTCCATGTCGGGAGGGGTCACGTAATTGTTCATGACGAGCGTGACTACGTCCTGGAACACGGAAAGGTAGCGGTAGGCACCTTCACGCGCTATCGCTCGGCCGAGAAAGCCGCCGAGGATCGCGTAGAGCACGAATGGAGCGGAAATAGCGAGGAGAATGTGTTTTACGCGCACCTTCTTCATACTGGCTTTATTGTGCCCCGACCGGAACGGTTGGTCAATTCGAAGCGAGCCGCTTGTCGGGGTCGAGCCAGCCCTCGGGATTCACCGGCTTGCCATCGACACGAAGCTCGAAATAGAGCGCCGGGCCCGAGAGCGAGCCGGTGTCTCCAACGGTCGCAATCGCCTCGCCGGTCGAAACCCAATCGCCCGCCGCCACAATCAGCTCGTTCAGATAACCATACAAGCTGTGCGCCCCTCCGGGATGACGCACGATGAGGAGCCTCCCGTAACCCTGGAACCACGACGCGAAGACGACCTCACCTTCGTAGACGACGTGGACGCTCGTGCCGGACGGCGCGTCGATCTCGATTCCGTTTCGGACCGTCACCGTGAGGAAGCGCGGATGCACCTGCCGGCCGAATCGACCCGAAAGCGCCCCTTCGACCGGCCAACCGACGCTGCCTTCGAAGACCGCCAGAGGAAGATGAACGGTCTCGTCGACCGCCTGGCCTTCGCCCAGGCTCTCGACGAGCTTCGAGAGCTCCGATCGCGCCTGCTCGAGCTCGAGCACCAGCGTGCCGGCCATCTCCTGACGCTCGTTGACGATCTCGAGGAGCGCTTCGCGGCTCGCCCGTCGGTGCTCGAGAGTACGAGTCGTCTTTTCGCGCTCTTCTCGAGTCGCCAGCGCCTGCTGGGTCTTCTCCAACAGCTCGGCTTTGGTCTCCTCGAGGGCGCGCTGGTCGTCGACGAACTGCCGCATCTTCGTCGAATCCTCGCGAGCGAGTCGGGAAATATAGCGGTAGGCACGGGTGAGCTCGGAGGGTCGCTCTACCGAGAGTAGCAGCCTCGTGTAGCTCAACCTCCCCAGCTTGTAGAGGCTTCTCGAGCGACGTACGAGAAAGGGCTTGAGCTCGGCGATCGAGGCCTCGAGCGCCTGGATCCGTTTCAGGACCTCGTCCACCTCACGAGTGCTCCTTTGAAGCAAGATCCCCAGACGCTCGATCTCGTCGGTGGCGACCTGGATCTCGACGTCGATCCGGTACAGTTCTCCCAAAAGCGACGACTCCTGGTCATCGAGACCGTCGAGCTCCTGGCGAAGCTCGTCGAGGCGGTGACCCAGGGCCGCGAGCTTCTTCTCTTCTTCGACGCGCCGCGCTTCGACGTCGGCGGGATCTCCCGCGGGCGCGGGATAAACGAGCGCCGCGACGAGGACGAGGGGGGGGAGCATCCACCTCACGAGGCATCAGTATGAGGGGAGCGCGCCTCGGTCCGCAACTGCCAGCGTGATGCGCGCGGGCTTTCCCGCACCTCCTTCGAGAGTCAGGTCACGACCCGTGAATGACCTCATCATCTCGAGCAGCTCCAACGAGTCAGGGTGGAGGCGCCAGGTCGAGATCCTCGAGGATGCGGGGCTGAACGCGAGCGCGAGAAGGATAGGCTCGACCAGCACGGGCGGGAGAACGAATGGCTGGGAAAAAAGACGCCGAAACTCGGAGGCCGCTTCCTCGCCGACGGACTCGACCGACCCGCCTCGCCTCGAGACGGCCGAGACGGTGATGGGGATCCCGCCGAAAACCCCGGTGATGGCGACGACACTCCCCGACTTCGGGCCGGGGAGCTTCACCAGCTGTACGGACGAGTCGACCCCGGCTACCGCGGTCCCGGAGCGGGCCCGCGCCGCCTGTCGTTGCTGCACGTGCGCGGGAAGGGCGGCCGGGGCCCCCGACAGAATGCGGATCGCTTCGAGCTCTCCTTTCCGGTCGAGGTCGAGCGGGCTCAAAGGGGTCACTGTCTCCTGAACGATCGCGGTCATCTGACCTCCGCCGTGCGGGGGAAAGCCCGCTCGCTGCAGCGTGAGTCCGATGCGAAGGCCGATTCGAGTCGAAAGCGCCGTGAAACTGGTCGCGGCGACTTCGAACGTCGCTCCGTCGCTCGCGTGCGTGCTCCCGGTGAAGACGAGCTCGGCCGCCTCCCCACGAACGCCCAGGGCAACGCTCGCCGTCGATACGAGAGGTACGACGGGCTCACTCGGCGGGAGCTCGAATCGATGCCTGCCCCCGCGAGGGCTGCCGGGCTCGAAGCGGATCGTGTCGCCGAGCTCCCATCGGCCCGCCCACAAGTCCGCGAAGACGCGAACGACGGCTTGCTCGTTCTCGCCGAGAGCGAGCCTTAGGCGAGCCTCGAAACCTTTGCCCGTCGCGCAGGACAAAGCGAGCGCGGCGCGTAGGGCCGCCGAGCTACCGATGTCGATTTCCATCGTCTATACTGACCTCGTTCCAAGCCTGAAATGCGAGTCATGGGGATCGATCTCGGGGAAAGGCGAATCGGTGTGGCGCTGTCCGACGAGGGCGGAGTCATCGCTTCTCCCCGGGAGACCGTCGAGCGAAAGGGCAACCGCAGGGACATTCCCCTTCTTCTCGACATCGCGCGGCGCGAGAACGTCGGCGAGATCCTCGTCGGGATGCCGCTGAGCCTCGACGGCTCCGAGGGAGCTCAGGCGCGAAAAGTGGCGCGATTCGTCGAAGCCCTGCGCGCCGAGACCGACCTCACCGTCACGACGTGGGACGAGCGCCTGTCGACGGTGAGCGCCGAGAGGGCGCTCCTCGAGGCCGACGTTTCCCGAGAGAAGAGGCGACGGGCGATCGATCGCGTCGCCGCGGCCATCATCCTGCAAAGCTACCTGGATCAGAAGCACGCTTAGCTCCTCATGCGCTTCGTCAAGGCCGTTTTCCTGCTCCTCGTTCTCGCCGCCGTCGCCATCGGGACCTACGCCTATCACGCGGTCCAGCTGTCACGGGAACCTTATAAAGGATACCCGGGGAGCGAGGTCTTTTTTAGCGTTCCTCGAGGGGCGAGCGGTACCCGGGTCGGGAGCAAGCTCGAGGACGAAGGCATCATCCGGGACCGGCGGATCTTCGTCGCCGCGCTGCGTCTCCGTGGCGAGACGGACCGCATTCAAGCGGGAGAGTATCGGTTCTCCGGGCCGGTCTCGATGCTCGAAGTGATCGATCGGCTCATCGCCGGCGACGTCTATACGTTTCCCGTCACGATCCCCGAAGGCCTCACGCTGAAAGAGACCGCGGAGAACCTCGCCGCCCAGAATCTCGGGGAGTCGGGGGTCTTCCTCGAGCTGTTCGACGAAGCGTCATCGATTTCCGACCTCGACCCGGATGCGTGGAACCTGGAGGGCTATCTCTTCCCGACGACCTATCACTTCACCCGCGGCGTCGAGCCTTCCGAGATCGCGAGGACGCTCGTGGCCCAGTTCCGAGAGGTCCTCGACCGGAAACGGCGCGACCGTGCCGCCGAGCTCGGGATGACGATCCGTCAGGTCGTGACGCTCGCGTCCATCGTGGAAAAAGAGACTGGAAGCGCCCCGGAGCGCCCGATCATTGCATCCGTGTTCTGGAACCGATTGAATCGCGGGATGGCCCTTGCCAGCGACCCGACCCTCATCTACGCGCTCAAGCTCGAGGGCCGCTTCGACGGCAATTTGCGCCGCTCGGACCTCGAGATGGACTCGCCCTACAACTCGTATCGGCGCACCGGGCTCCCTCCGAGTCCCATCGCCTCGCCCGGCCATGCGTCGATCGATGCGGTGCTCGAGCCCGCGAAGTCCGACTACCTCTACTTCGTGTCGAAGAACGACGGGACCCATCATTTCTCCAGGACCTACCGCGAGCACCAGGCGGCCGTTCGCGAGTACCAGATCGATTACTTTCGACGCCGGCGAAATGGAGGAGGAGGCTCGTGAGAAGACAGGCCGTCACGGCTTGTCTTCTCTTTCTCGCTTACGCCGCACTCACCATCGTCTTCACCTACCCGCTCGCGTGGCACCTCGGAACGCATCACGTGGGAGAAGCCGGCGGAGACGCCAAGAGCTACCTCTGGAGCTACTGGTGGGTGTCCCGCGCGCTGCGCGCGGGAGTGAGCCCCTTCGAGACCGACGCCATTTTCCATCCCATCGGAATCGGGCTGTCGCTTCATACCCTGGCATTCTCTCAGGGGGTCGCCTTCACCGCGCTCAGCACGCTCGCGGGGGAGGTCCGCGCCGCCAACCTCGTCGTCCTCTGGACGTTCGTCGCCTCGGCGCTCGCCGCCTACGCGCTCGCCCGTGAGGTCGGCGCCGGGCGGGCGGGAGCGTTTCTCGCGGGAACGATCTTCGCATTTTGCCCCTATCGGCTCGCGCGCCTGTCGGGACACTACGATTTGCTGGGAACGGAGTGGCTGCCGCTCTACGCGCTGTTCCTCTGGAAGTCCCGGGAGCGGGCCCGGCTCGCGCTGGTGGCCGGAGTCGTTGCGGCTCTCGCCGGGTACACCGCGGCGACCTACCTCGTGTTCATCGCCCTCTTCGCGGTGCTGCTGTCGTTGATCCGGCGGGATTTGCTGGGGCGCGCGGCGGCGAGCGGCGGGATCGCGGCGATTCTGCTGTCACCGCTCTTGTTCCAGTTGTGGCGCGACCTCGGTGATTGGACCTACCCTCCTTACGCGGGTGGTGACATCTACGCGGCCGATCCCGTGTCCTATATCACTCGCTCGACGGACGCGGCGAACCTCACCGAGGCGACGGTGTTCGCGGGCTACTCCGTTCTGGTTCTCGGTCTCGCGGGCTTGTGGCATTGGAGATCTCATCGCGCACTTCCCTTCTGGCTCGCGTCGGCAGGCGCTTTTTTTGTCCTCAGCCTGGGAGGGGTGCCGTTCGAAATCCTCGGCGGGTTGCCTCTTCTCGAGCACCTCCGAGCGCCTTCCCGTTTCTCCATCATGGTCATGCTGTCGCTCGCCATCGTCGTGGCTCTCGAATGGAGCCTTATGAAAGAGACTCTGGGGAAAGGGTATCCTTACGTCACCGCGCTGGCCGCGGCCGTGGTGCTGGCCGAGTACCTCGCGGTGCCCGTTCCCCTCTTCGACGCGAAGCTTCATCCCGTCTATGCCCGGCTCGCGGCCGAGAAGAACAGGGACACCGTGATCGAGGTTCCCGGGATCGAGCAATCTCCGGGCGAGATCATGTTTCATCAGACGGTTCACGCGAAGCCCATCCTCGTGGGATCGGTTGCCCGGGTCCCTCGCGAGAAGACCGAGTATTACCTGGGGCTTCCGCTGGTGCGTCCGCTCATCGACCTGAGGAAGGGAAGGCTCGAGCTGACCGAGGAGCTCGTCGCGCGGGAGCGGGAGACCGCCCCCGAAGTCGCCCGCTTCCTCGGGCTCGGCTATTTCGTTCTCGACGTGGCTTACCGGAAACGAGGGGTCGTCTCGTTCGTGGAGCGCGTCCTTCCCGTGGACACCTGGCACGAGGACGACACCCTCGTGGTCCTCAAGACGAGGGGGGATGAGCTCCCTCCAAATCCCGAGGCCGTCTCCGCAGCGTCTCGCGCTCATTTCGAAAGCGGCTGGTCGCGCCCGGAACGGGAGCAGGATTACGTGTTTCGCTGGGCGAACCGCGAACGGTCGACCCTCCTCTTCCGCCGCCCCGAGGGGTCTCGCGTCGCGGTGATCGAGCTCGCCCCTCTCGACGGGACCGAGCAGGAGCTCGCGATCCGATCGAAACACTTTGTCCTGTCGTCGGGATGGCAAGACGTGCGCCTCGAGCTCGGGCCGGGAACGGACGGCACGGTGGAACGGCTCGAGCTCGGCTGGTCGCGATTGACCCGGGCTTCCGACCGCGATCCGCGCCGGGTTGCCGCGAGAGTGCGGGCGATCCGTTTCGAGTAGCTTTCACTCGGCGCGCAGGGCCTCGATGGGATCGAGCCCGCTCGCCTTGAGCGCGGGCAGGACGCCCGACAGCACTCCCGTCAAAAGGCTCACGGCGAGCGCGAGACCCACGAAGGTCAGCGGGGTATGCACCGGAAGCCCCGGCACGGCCGCCCGCAACAACGTCGAGATACCCAGACCGCCCAGGAGACCGACCCCGCCGCCGGCGGTGGCGAGGGCGACCGCCTCCGCCAGGAACACCGCCTGAACCTGGCGCCTCGAGGCGCCCACGGCACGGATGAGGCCAATCTCGTGGGTCCTCTCGCCCACCGCGATCCACATCATCGTCAAGATCCCGATCGCCCCGACGAGGAGCGAGATTCCGGCGATAGCGCCCACGGCAACGGTGACGACGTTCATCACGTTCCCCATCACGTCCAGCATGGCCTCCTGGGTGGTGATGGTGAAGTCCTCGTTTCCCGCGTGGCGGTCGACGAGAAGCCGCGTCACCTGATCGACCGCGGCCTGAAGCGGGACCGTCCCTCGATAGATGAGGTCGATCTCGGCGACCTCGTCGACATTGAAGATGCGCATGGCCGAAGCCACGGGAATGTACGCCGAATCGTCGATATCGAACCCGAGGAATTGCCCCTTGGGCTCCATCACTCCCACGACCCGGAACCGCGCGCCCCCGATCCGCACGAAGCTCCCGAGAGCATTCTCGTTTCCGAAGAGCTCCCGCTTGAGCGTGGGACCGAGGACCGCCGCCGCCTGTCTCCGGTGCGGATCGTCACCCGTCCAGAAGCTCCCTTGCCGGACGTGGAACTTCCACACGTCGGGAATGTCGGGCGTGACGCCGTAGACGAAAACGCTCCGCCCTCGCTCAAAGGCCTCGACCCGCGCCATCCCGAAGACGACGGGAACGATCTTCTCGATGCTGGGAAGCCGTCCCAAAGCCTCCATATCGTCGAGAGTGAGCTTGTGCGTCGTGCCTCCGAGCACTCCGGGAATGCCGAGCGTCTCCGCTTTGCCGGGGTTGATCGCGATGAGATTGGTGCCGAACTGGGTAAACTGCTCGAGGATGTAGCGGCGCGTCCCCTCGCCGATCGACGTGAGGAGAATGACAGAGCCGATCCCGATGGCGATGCCCAGAGTGGACAGGGCCGACCGGAGGCGATGTCCGGAAACCGAAGTCAGCGCGAACCGGAGCAGACTGGCTGTGCTCATCGACGCGCCAGAGCGAGGATCGGGTCGAGCTTCGACGCGCGGCGCGCGGGCA
>DASPGQ010000551.1 GCA_035620555.1 Vicinamibacteria bacterium | reverse complement strand
GAAGCGGATTGAACGCCGCGCCATTCCCGCCTAGAATCTCCGCCTGACAACCGGCGGCGCTCGATGATTGGCCAGACGATCTCTCATTACAAGATTCTGGACAGGCTCGGGTCGGCCCTGAGCGCCCCGGCACCGGGAGCGAACTCCCCACGGCGACGACGACCGGAGAAGCACGGATCGTCGGAACCATCCACAAAGATCCCGGGTCTCTTCGTCGGTCGGGTAGCCCCGCTCAGCCCAAGGTTTCCAAGAAGTTCGGCGCTTGACGGTGCTTCGTGAGCTGCTCGAAGCCGTAGGCCACCTTCAGGAGCGTCGGCTCGCTCCACCGCGGGCCGAAGAACGAGATGCCCACCGGAAGGCCGGAAACGAACCCCATGGGGATCGAGATGTCGGGATAGCCGGCGATAGCTGCGAGTCCGGCGCTCGATCCGCCCTGCAGGCGATCGCCCATGATGTGGTCGGTCTTCCAGGCGGGATCCCGCGTCGGTGCCACAATGGCATCCAGACGATGCTGCCCGACTACGGCATCGATGCCCTCGGCGCGTGCGTGCCGCTGGATGGTGCTCAGGGCTTCGAGGTAGGGCGGGTCGGTGAGAGGGCCGGACTCCTCGGACGCGAGCAAGCGCTCCTGGCCGAAGTACGGCATCTCCCGATCCCGGTTGGCCTCGTTGAACGCGATGAGCTCGGTCAAGCTCTTGATCGGAGCGTTGGGACCGAGGCTCGCGAAGTACTTGTTGATGTTGGCCTTGAACTCGTAGTTGAGGACGCGTGTCGGTAGCTCGGAGAACACGTCGGCGTTGTCCATGCTCGGGATGTCGGCGGGATCGATGATCTCCGCGCCCGCCGCCCTCATGTCCTCGATCGCCCGGTCGAAGAGCGCCAGCACTCGCTCATCGAAATTGGGGAAGTTTCGTGCGACGCCGATGCGTGCCCCCCTCAGGCCGTTCGGATCCAGGAACTCTGTGTAGTCGGTGTGAAAGTTCCCCTCACTGGCCGCGGTGGCGTCGTCTCTCGGGTCGACGCCAGTAGCCGCGCCCAGGAGAATCGCCGCATCGCGCAGCGTTCGGGTCATCGGTCCCGCCGTGTCTTGCGAATGAGAGATGGGAATGATGCCGGCCCGGCTCCAGACCCCGACGGTGGGCTTGATGCCGACGATGCCATTGATGGACGACGGGCACATGATGGATCCGCCCGTTTCCGTTCCGACCGTCAGCGCACAGAGGTTTGCCGCCGCCGCGACTCCGGACCCCGAAGACGATCCGCAAGGATTGCGATCGAGCGCGTAGGGGTTCCTGCACTGTCCGCCCCGTGCGCTCCATCCACTCGACGCCTTGAACCCACGCCAGTACGCCCACTCGCTCATGTTGGCTTTCGCCAGGAGAAGGGCGCCTGCCTCCCTCAGCTTTTGCGCGACGAAGGAGTCCTGAGGCGGAATCGATCCCTCGAGCGCGAGGGAGCCTGCGGTGGTCGTCATCCGATCGTGGGTGTCGATGTTGTCCTTGAGCGCCACGGGAATGCCGTGCAGGGGACCCCGAGGGCCGTTGGACTGTCGTTCGGCATCGAGCTCGTCGGCAATCTCGAGGGCCTCGGGATTGATCTCGATGATGGAGCGGAGCTCCGGTCCCTGACGATCGAGCGCTTCGATGCGCCGAAGGTACGCTTCGGCGATGGAGCGAGCGGTCAGCCTTCCAGAGCTCATTCCTTCTTGAAGCTCGGCAACGGTGGCTTCGTGGAGCTCGAACGGCTCCTCGCCCGCGGGCGGAGCTTGACTCGACCCTTCGGAGGTCGTTCGCTCGGCCGGAGCGCAACCGAACGTGCTGGTGACGAGTGTGGCGCTTCCGAGCGCCGAATAGCCGAGAAAACGTCTGCGATCCACGAAAAGCCCTCCTCCCCCGCCGTGGGAGCCACGTCATACCACATTTCAGAGTGGGATACGTTCACGCCCGAGGGCGCGTCCGATAGTCGGCGAGGGCCCGGGAGGCGGACTCGAAGACGATGTAGTCCTTTGGCTCCCGGAACTGAAGCACTTGCTCGAGGTCCTCGGCAAGCGACCAGACCTCTCGTTCCCTCACCAGGTCGATCGCCGTGGCGGCGATGACCGGATCGTCGTCGTAAATGAGGCGCGCTAGCGTCTCCTCGATCCCCTTGACGCGCGTCTTCAAGAAGACGTTTCCCTTTCGCACGGTCTCCTCGAGCGGAGCCTGGTCGAGGATGGGAAGGAGCATTTTTCGAATGCGGCCCGACAGAACGTTGTCCAGGTACTCGACGGCGCTTGCTCGAGAGCGTGCATCCCCTCGCTCGATGGCCCATCGAGCGGCGCGAACGTCTTTCCGATCGAGCGCAAGAGCGAGAAGACGATATACGCGGTCCATGGCGCGCCGGCGCTTTTCGTCCAGGGCCTGACCCAGAAGGTTGCCCCGCGGGAGCCCGCCCCTGTCGAATAGATTGAAACCGGTGCCGAGGCATCGATAGTACGTCCCGATGTCGCGAACCGTAATTTTTTCGACCGCCGCCGTCTCGATTCCGAGCTCCGGACGAGCCTTCCGGATCCGTTCCAGAGCCGAGACGGCCTTGAACCGGATGAGCCCGTCGTCGTCATCGAGGGCTCCAACAAGGACCTCCACCGAAGGCCTCGAAGGGATGCGCGCCAGGGTGCCCGGGATATGGCGGCGAACCCAGATGTTCTCGTTCTCGTCCACGAGAAAGTACCCGAGTGTATCCACCACTCTCTCCCCGTAGCTGGCGAGAGCGCCGCGAGCGGCGTTCTTCAATCGACGGTCTGCCAGACGGGACACGAGCGCTGGAACGAAGAGAAGATCCTGGTCTCCGAGATGGCGCGAGCTTCGGATCGACTCGAGGGCCACACTCGTATCGGCATCGTGCATGAGCGGGATGAGGAGTCGACGGAAGCGGGCGTAGGAGCACCGTGCCAGGACACGGGCGACATCTCGTCGTCCCTTCTTTCCCACCTCTCGAGTGTCCGCGGCGAGCCGCGCCAGAGTCTCCTCAGCCGCCAGTCGGTCGTCTTGCCGATCGCTTTCGGCGAGCGACGCTGCGGCCGCGGTCGCGATGCGGGAGTCCTTGTCCTCGAGGTAGGGTCGCATGATCGCCGTGACGTCCTTGCCGCGAATCACGGCGAGGACGGAAACCGCCTCGGCCCTTACGTCGGCGTCTTCGTCCTCGAGACTTCGCTCCACGGCGAGGGCCAAGCGGGCGAGAGTCCCGGGCGACGCCTGTTTCATCGCCAGGAGGGCACGGGATCTCACGCGCGGGGACTCATGACGAAGGAGAAGCGGCGTCACGAGGTGGCGTTTGTCGAGAGACTCGAGAAGCTCGATGGAGCGGATGACGCGGTTCTCGTCAGGGCTCGCGAGCTCCTCGACTAACGTCTCTATCGTCGCCGGTTCGCCGACCTGGGGCGCCAAGGTTCCGGGCTCGAGCTCGAGCCTTTCGATGCTGCGACGAAAGACGGCCATGTACTCTTGTCGCGCCTTTCGCGTGAGATACATCCAGATGATGCACACCGTCAGGCTCAGATAGCTGAGCTGCCACCAGGTGAACCCGAACAACTTGATGAGAACCAGCAGGACTGCCGCTCCCAGCCCTTTCCCAAGGAAACGATCCGCTGTCACGTCAACGAACGGCTTCGCCTTGAACTTGAGATCCGGCGGAAGAGGCAAGAACAGAACTTCACGCGTCGTCTTGTCCAGTGTGTAGCGGAGGGACGCGTCGAGGATCCGCGCCACACTGATCGTCCAGAGAACCGGCGTAAGAAGAATGAGAATCGCCGTGGCACCCCAGCTTACGGGAAGCACCAGAAGGGCGAATCCGACTCCCAAGGCACGATGAACGTAGCTTACGAGGCCCACCTGAACGAGAAAACCGATTGCCGAAAGGTAGGCGGTAATGCTTCCCAGAAAGCCCGTGATCGCGTCTTCCGTTTGAACGAACTCCTCCGCGGCTGAGTTCAGCTGCTGGTCGAGAGTGAGCCCACCCA
>DASPGQ010000550.1 GCA_035620555.1 Vicinamibacteria bacterium | reverse complement strand
CATCGAGTGCATCCTCACTCATGCGAAGCCGCTCCACGATGCGGCGAAGATCCCGACCCGTTCGCCGACGCCCGAGCTCGTCCTTGATCACTTCCGAGAAGGATTTACCGGGGGTCTTGTACCGGGAGAGGACCTCGTATGCCTCGAGATCGATGGTGATCGTCTTGACAGCCATGCACTTATCGTGCACTTGTCTCGTACGCGCTGTCAAGCCACCGAATCAGGCTCTTGATGTTGAATCAATCCTACCCACGCTCCAGCACAGGCTCACCTGCCCTTGAAGTTGGGAGTCCTTTTCTCGACAAGCGCGTTCAGGCCCTCGCGGGCGTCCTCGGAGCGAAAGCTGGCGAGCTGGGCGAGCTGTTCGAGCTCGAGCACTTCCTCGAGCGTTGCATTCTCCGCGCGGGCAAGAGTTTGTTTGGCCCAGCGAATCGATACCGGAGACGCGTCCCGAAACTCCCTTGCCTTCTGAAGCGCTCGCGCCAGGAGCTCGTCGGCCGGGACGACCCAGTTGACGATGCCGAGCGAAAGGGCCTCTTCCGCCGGGACGAGCCGCCCGGAGAAGACGAGATCTCGAGCCACCGCCGGACCCGCGATCCGTGTGAGGAAGTAGCTCACCCCCCAGTCCGGATGAAGGCCGACGCGAGCGAAGCTCGCCCCGAGCCGTGCGGTGCGAGCCGCCATGCGAACGTCGCAGGCGAGCGCGAGACCGAGCCCCGCGCCGACGGCGACGCCGTTCACCGCCGCGAGGGTCGGGATGGGAAGCGATTGCAGAAGCGTCACGACCCTCTTTCCCTGCTCGACGAGCGGCTCCACGTCCTCGGGACGGGCGTTCGCCATCACCTTGACGTCTCCACCCGCGCTGAAGGCCGTCCCCGCCCCGGTGACGATGAGGGCCCGTGCCCGCTCGGAACCCTCCTGGATCGCGGCCAGGAGGTCGGAGCGCATCGAACCGGTGAATGCGTTCAGCGCTTCGGGGCGATCCAGTGTGACGGTCGCGATCGCGTCATGGACTTCGAGTCGAATGTGATCCCAAGTCACGAGGTGCCTAGAGTGCTTCGAGGAGAAGGGCGAGCCCCATGCCGCCACTGATACAGAGGCTCGCGAGGCCGCGTTTGGCTTTTCGTTTGCGCATCTCGTGAATGAGCGTCACGACGATTCGCGTGCCCGTGGCGCCGATGGGATGCCCGAGAGCGATCGCTCCGCCGTTCACGTTCAGGCGCTCGGGGTCGATTCTCAATTCGCGTTGACAGGCGATGACTTGAGCGGCGAACGCCTCGTTGATCTCGACGAGGTCGATGTCGTCGAGGCCAAGGCCCGCCTTCTCGAGCAGCTTCCGGATGGCGGGAACGGGGCCGATGCCCATCACCGCGGGATCGACTCCCGCCGAGGCATAGGCGACGATTCGTGCCATGGGCTCCACCGAAAGGGCCGCCGCCCTCTCCTCGTTCAGCACCACGAGGGCCGCGGCGCCGTCGGTGATCCCGGACGAGTTGCCGGCAGAGACCGTACCGTTCTTGCGGAAAACCGGAGGAAGCTTTTGGAGACCGTCCAGCGTGACCCCGTCGCGAGGGTGCTCGTCCACTGCGGTTTCGTCGAGGGGAACGATCTCGTGGTCGAACCGACCCGCGCGCCGCGCGGCCTCGCATCGACGCTGAGTCTCGACCGCATAGGCGTCGGACTCCTCCCGCGGGATGCCGTAACCGTCGGCCAGGTTCTCCGCGGTCTCACCCATGAGCTGCTCGCAGAGGGGACAGAGAAAGCCGTCGCGGTACATCCCATCCACGATCTCGGAATGGCCGAGCTTGTGACCCCAGCGGGCGTCGAGGAGGAGGTAGGGCGTGTTGCTCATGCTCTCGGTTCCGCCAGCCAGAACGACCTCGGCGTCGCCGAGCGCGATCGCGCCGTAGGCATTGATGATGGCTTTCAGGCCCGACCCGCACGCTTTGTTGATGGTATACGCGGGCACGCTCTCGGGAAGACCGGCGCGATAGGCGATCTGCCGCGCCACGTTGGGACGGACTCCGGCCTGACGGGCGTTTCCGAAGATGAGCTCGTGTACCGCATCGGGTGGCACCGCGCTTCTGTCGAGAGCCGCGCGAGCGGCGGCGGTACCGAGCTCGGCGGCGCTCAGAGACTTGAGCGCACCACCGAACTTTCCGATCGGGGTTCGAACGGCGCCGGCGACGACGATGTCTTTCCGCACGATCAACGCCCCCGGAAGCTGGCTTTACGTTTCTCGACGTTCGCGGCGATTCCTTCCGTCGCGTCCTCCGAGAGGAACAGCTGTTGCTGGAGCTCTCGCTCGAGCGCGAGTCCCTCGGAGAACGGCGCCTCGAGGCCCGAGCACACGGCCCTCTTGATGCTGCCCACGGCTCGGGCCGCCCGGTTCGGCGGCACGAATTGAGCCGCGTATTGAAGAGCTCGCTCTCGAAATCCGTCGGCATCGAACAACTCGTTGACGAGCCCCAGGCCCGCGGCGTCCTCGAAACCGAGGAGCTTTCCCGTAACCATGAGCTCGAGGGCCCGGGCGCGGCCGAGGAGCCGAGCGAGGCGTTGCGTCCCACCGGTGCCGGGTAGAACACCCAGCTGCACCTCGGGCAGGCCGATCTTGGCGGTGCCCTTCTTCGCCACTCTCAGGTCGCAAGCCAGAGCCACTTCGAGGCCGCCGCCCACGGTGTGACCGTTCAGCGCCGCGATAACGAGCTTGCGCGTCGTCTCGAGGCGGCCCAGGGTCTCGTTCGCGTGGAGGCAGAAGTAGTACTTGAACTCGGGCGTCACCTCGTTGAGCATCCCGATGTCCGCCCCGGAACAGAAGAACTTCTCCCCCGCCCCGGTCAGCACGAGGACGTGAACCGTGTCGTCCATCCGCGCATCCAGGATCGCCCGGTCGAGCTCTTGCATCATCTCGTAGCTATACGTGTTGGCTGGCGGATGGTCGAGCTCCATCACCGCGAGGCCATCGTTCTTGGAGTAGTTGACCAGAGCCATGGCTAGTGCGTCCTTCTCACGTACTCGAACTCGACCGGTTTGCCTTTGATCCCCTTGACTGGTGGAGCGATCCAGCCGGCCACCTGCCGGGCTCCCTCGACGGGATGCATCAGACCGCGAACGAACTCCTGGTCCTCCTTCGTGGGCAGCCATTCGTCTCGTTCTCGATTCCACGTCTCTTCCGTTACCAGCTTGCCCGAAGGATCGAAGCGCATCCCGGAGTAGATCCCGATCTGACGGTTGAATCGGCGACTGGGAAGACTCAGTCGATCGGAGAGGCCGGCCTCTTCGAGAATCTTGTTCCAACGATCGACCCCGCGTTGGCAGTCGGCGATATAGTCGTCTCTGAGAATCTCGTTCATGGCGTTGCGCAAGGGGATCTCCTCGTTGACGAGCTTGCCTCCCTTCGGAACAACCATGTGATAAACGCCCTCGAGCGCCTTGTGATCGGAATAGCTCTCCTCACGGTTTCGGCCCTTGAGCCCGGCCGCGAAGTACTGGGCGGCGTTGGTGGAGATCTCGCCGCCGAACAGATCGGTGGAGGCGCTGAGCCAGAAGTTCAGATATTTCTGAATCGTGGGGAGATCGATCCCGCCGTGCTTTCGTACGTCGTCGTCCTTGTGCTCTCGCATGAGCTCGGCGGTTCGCTCCACCACGCGCGCGACGCCGGTCTCGCCGACCGACATGTGAAAGGCTTCCTCGGTCAGCATGAATTTCGTCGTCCGCGATAGGGGATCCAAGCCGCTCTCCGCCAGCGCCAGGAGCTGGTACTTGCCGTCGCGGTCGGTGAACATCGTGAACATGTAGAAGTTGAGCCAGTCGTCGCAGGGCTCGTTGAACGCGCCGAGAATCCGTGGCTTGTCGGCGTCGCCGCTGCGACGCTCGAGGAGCTCCTCCGCCTCCTCGCGGCCGTCCCTGCCGAAGTAGGAATGGAGCAGATAGACCATCGCCCAGAGGTGGCGTCCCTCTTCGACGTTGACTTGAAAGAGGTTTCGCAAATCATAAATGCTCGGCGCCGTCCTGCCCAGGTGCCTTTGCTGCTCGACGCTCGCCGGCTCGGTGTCGCCCTGCGTGACGATGAGCCTTCGCAGTTGCGTCCGAAACTCTCCGGGAACCTCCTGCCACGCCGGCTGGCCTTCGTTGTCGCCGAAGCCGATCCGCCGATCGGGCACGCCCGGCGCGAGAAAGATGCCCCAACGATAATCGGGCATCTTCACGTAATCGTAGTGGGCCCATCCGGAGGGCTCGACCGAGACCGCGGTGCGCAGGTAGACCTCGTCCTGCTGAAAGCCCTCGGGCCCCATCTCCATCCACCAATCGATGAAATGCGGCTGCCACTTCTCGAGCGCCCGCCGCAGCTTGGGGTCGGTCGTCAAGTTGACGTTGTTCGGTATCTTGGCATCGAGCTCCATGCTCTAAGTCCTCCTCCAGTCGAACTCCGGCAAGCTCTGCTTGCCGTAGAGTGTCAACGCCCCCTTTTCACCGACCGCGTTCGGGCGTTGAAAGATCCAGTTCTGCCAGGCCGAGAGACGCCCGAAGATCTTCGTCTCCATCGTCTCCGGTCCGGCGAATCGAAGCGAGGCTTCCATTCCCGTCATCGCGTCGGGCGAGAACCCGGCGCGCTCCTCGCAGGCGATGCGCAACTCATCGTCCCAATCGAGCTCGTCGGGAGCGAATGTGACGAGCCCGAGATCGAGTGCCTCCTCCGCACCGATTGGGGCTTCCGCGGTCCGGGCGCTCGCCAGCCCGTCCGGGTCTCCCCAGAAGCGGGTCTCGAGTCGGGTTAGCCCGTTGGCCATCGGGAACCAGCGATCGTTGAGAGGGCCGAGTCCCAAGGGGATCTCTTTGCTCGGATCGTCGAGCATATAGCTCCGATCGGCGGCGAGCGCCAGCTCGAGGAGGGATCCGACGAAACAGGATCCCGGCTCGATGAGCGCGAAGACGCTCCGCGCCGTCTGATCCAGCCGCTTGAAGGTGCGTCTCAGCTTCAACAAGACTTCCTTGACCAGCCAATGCGATGCGTGCTCGTGGAGAAGGCGATCATAAGCCAGCACCGCCTCCGCATCGCCCACGGTTCGGATCAGGAGCAAACCGATGGTCTCGTGATGGAAACGAAGGTGGAGGAGAGCGTCGTCGAGCTCCCGCGCCACGGCGAGAGGCCAGAAACTCGCGCCCGATTCCCGTATCGCCTCGGGAGTCGCCGGCAATGGCCCCTCCGGACCACGAACCTCGATTGCGGCGGTACGGGCCTCGGGACGAATTCTCACCCGCACGGTGCGATAATCGATCGACGTTTCGCTCCGCTCCGCCTCGAGAGGCGCCAACGTGATTCCTGGACCGTCGGCGCGCCGCGCCGAGCTCGCCGCCCGCGCTTCCGCTCGTTGGCGCACGAGCTCGTCGAACTTGCTGCGCGGGGCAATCTCGTCCACGAGCTTCCATTCCCGCGCCCTCTTGCCTTTGATCCCTTCGACCAGCGTCGAGAAGACGTCGGCGCGGTCGCGGCGAACCATTCGCTTGTCGACGAGTCGCGTGAGCCCGCCGGTGCCGGGTAGCACGGCCAGCAGAGGGGCCTCGGGCAACGCGACCGCGGCATTGCCATCGTCCACCAGGAGGATCTCGTCGGCCGCGAGAGCGAGCTCGTAGCCCCCTCCCGAAGCAATTCCGTTGAGCGCGGCGAGGTACGTCTGTCCGCTTTCACGACTCGCTTCCTCGATGGCGAGTCGCGTCTCGTTGGTGAACTTGCAGAAGTTGACCTTGAACGAGTGGGAAGAGCTACCCAACATGTAGATGTTGGCCCCTGCGG
The DNA here is from genome assembly GCA_035620555.1 of Vicinamibacteria bacterium. NCBI lineage: Bacteria > Pseudomonadati > Acidobacteriota > Vicinamibacteria > Vicinamibacteria bacterium. The sequence goes on along the minus strand of DASPGQ010000550.1, from coordinate 8,652 downwards.
AGAAGACCCGATCCTTGGCGCTGGTGATGACGACGGTACGGACCTCCGGATGCTCGAAACGAAGCCGCTCGACGGCATCGGCAAGCTCGATGTCGACGCTCAGATCGTAGCTGTTCAGCTTGAGCTGATAGCCGGGGACGAGCCCGGCATCTTCCCGCACGTCGAGCGCGAGCGTGGCGACCGGCCCGTCGGTCGAAAGGCGCCAGTGTCGGTAGTCGCTTGGATGTGCCTCGAAAGAAATGGGTTTCATTCAGCTCGCCCTTTCTGAAGGAACCGAAGTTGAATTATACTACCCGGAAGTCCCACTGGATCGGAACTATAATACACCAATGAGCGAGCGGCGGTTCCTTAGGGAGCTCGGACGCAAGGTCCGGGCGGAGCGCGCCCTCCGGGGCCTGAGCCAGCAGAGCCTGGCACAGGCGGCGCGCCTCTCTCCGCGCTACCTGTCTCAGCTCGAGGCCGGCCGTGGCAACGTCTCCATCCTGCGGCTGAACGACATTTCCCGAGCCCTCGGAGTCCCGCTCCACGAGCTGGTCCGAGTCAATGGAAAGAATCCAATCGTGTCCCTGATCGGCCTTCGCGGAGCGGGAAAGAGCACCATCGGACCCCACCTGGCTGCCGAGTTGCAGTGCCCTTTCATCGAGCTCGATGCCCTCGTCGAGGAGGAAGCCGGTTTGAGTCTCGACGATCTCTTCGCACTCCACGGCGAGCGCTATTACCGCCGGCTGGAGCGGGAAGTGTTGGTCCGCGCCATCTCGGCGAAGAGGCCATTCATTCTCGCTACCGGTGGCGGTCTCGTGACCGAGCGTGCGACTTTCGACCTCCTCAAGGGGAATACGGTCACGGTGTGGCTTCATGCCAGACCCGAGCTCCATCTCAAAAGGGTCATCGCGCAGGGGGATCGACGTCCGATGGCCGGGAGGTCGGATCCCCTGTCGGAGATCCATGCCTTGCTCCGCGAGCGGGAGCCGCTTTATCGGGAGGCCGACGTCGCCCTCGACACGAGCGAGCTCTCGCCCGAAGCCGCCGCCCGGGAGATCGCTGGTGAGCTCCGACGCACGGGAGTCCGAGCCGAGAGCGTTACAATCTGACGCATGGCATCTCGATTCCTGCTCGGTTTTCTTCTCCTGGCAAGGTCGGGCACGGTTGCCGCGCAGATCGAGCCCGACTCGCTGCTGACTATTCCCCACATCCTGCAAACGCCGCTCATCTCCGACTTCGCCGCCTCTCCCGACGGAAAACGAATCGCGCTGAGCCTGTCGGTTCTCGGCAAGGAAACGATCTGGATGCTGGGGGATGGGGACTCCCCCGGGAGTCCCATCGCCACCGAGAAATCATGGGGAGAGCGGGACGTCGACTGGTCGCCAGACGGACGCTCGATCACTTTCGTCTCGAACCGGAACGGCGGCTGGCACGTGTACCTATCGGAGCCGGACGGGCAGCACGCGCGCCAATTGACGCGCCACGATGGCGAAGATCGCACGCCGAGGTTCTCTCCGGATGGAAAGCACGTCGCCTTCTTGTCGCGAGGGAGCACGACCGACACCGGATGGGACCTCTGGGTCGTCGACACGCAGGGTGGCGCCGCTCGCCGCCTCACGAACGAGCCGTTCGATGAGGAAGATCCTCGCTGGTCGCCCGATGGAAGGAGAATTGCCATCACCCTCAACGGCGGGCGATTCCAGGACCGCACGGTGGGGTTCGTCACCTTCGATGACGGTGCCGTCCACCCGCTCACGCCGGAGGACTGGTCCGGTGACAGTTTCGGGGCGCGCTTTTCACCCGACGGCTCGCGCGTCGCGTTCGTTTCCGACCAAACCGGCCTCAAGACTATCTTCCTGGTCGAGCCAGACGGCATAGCTCCCGTTCCCGTCCTCACGTCGGAGTACGAGACGACCGAGCCCGCCTGGAGTCCGGACGGGCAGAAGCTGGCCTATCTGGAGAATCAGCAGGGGGATGTCAAGCTCAAGATCCACGACTTCGGCTCGAGTCGAGAGAGAACCCTGACGCTGCGGGCGGGGGTGCACTCTCAGCCCGCGTGGCGGCCCGACGGCTCGGCCGTATGGAGCCTCTTCGAGGCGTGGAACTATCCAAGAGACCTATGGGCCTATTCGATCGAGGGCGGCCGAGAACGGGTCAGCGATACATTGCCTCCCGACGTCGACGTCCGGAAGACGGTGAAGCCCGAGCTCGTGCGCTATCGGAGCTTCGACGACCGGGAGATTACCGGCTATCTCTACCTTCCCGAGACCGCGAGCGCGGAGACCCCGGCGAAGTTGCTGGTTCGCCCCGTCAGCGGTCTCGAATCCCAGTGGATGAACAAATGGTACCCCTTCGTGCAGCTCCTGGCACAAAAGGGATACGCGATATTCACTCCCAACGTGCGAGGAGCGTCCGGCTTCGGCCGTGAGTTCGAGAAGCTGAACGACGGGAACTGGGGCCGCGGCGATCTGGAGGACGTGGTTGTCGGGACACGCCAGATGGCGGCTCGACCCGAGATTCGCAGCGACCGTATCGGCATCTGGGGCGTGCACTATGGGGGGTTTCTCGCGCTCGCCGCCATCGTCCGTTATCCCGACTTCTTTGCCTGCGCCGTCGAGACGGGGGGTATGCCCGACCTGGAGAAGCTCTATCGACAAACGAGCGACCAAGGAAGGTGGTATCTCGAAAGCGAGCTCGGGCCCCTTCGCGGAAACCTGCAGCTGTACCGAGATCTGTCCCCGATCCAGGGCGTCGGCTCGGTAAAGACTCCGTTGCTTTCATTTCATGGAGAAATTCATGCGCTCGTGCCCTACTCTTCCAAGGAGCCTTTTCTGCAGGCCCTACGGGCACGACCCGACTATCCGCTGCTCGATTTCGTGTTCCGCGGCGAGGAGGTCAGGGGAGCTTACCGCCACGATCTCTATCCCGAGGCAGCCTGGGCCTACGTGGAAAAAATCCTCGAGTTCCTGGAAATCTATTTGTGACGAAGCCAGACTCGCACGGCCCCTACATCATCTTCGACTTCGATAGCACTCTCGTTCAGGTGGAGTCATTCCCCGAGTTAGCGCGTATCTCTCTGAGGAACCATCCCGAACGCGTCGAGCGCCTCCAGGAGGTGGAGCGCATCACCGAGCTGACGGCGACGGGACAGATGTCGATGGCCGAAGGAATCACCCGCCGGATCGAGATCCTGGCCGCTCACCAGAAACACCTTCGAAGCCTGGTTCACGTTCTCAAGCGCTCGCTGACTCCTTCGGTAAAGAGGAATCGGCAGTTCTTCAAGAAACTCAACCGCCGAATCTACGTGCTTTCCAACGGCTTTCGTGAGGTGATCCTGCCGGTCATCGAGGGCATGGGCCTGAGCGGGGATCGACTCTTTGCAAACTCGTTCGTCTTCGACGACAAGGGATACATCGTCGGGTTCGATTCGAAGAACCCTCTCGTCCACCAGGATGGCAAGGCACGGGTCGTCCGGACGCTGCAGCTCGGGGGAGAAGTCTATGTGCTGGGCGACGGCTACAGCGACATGAGAATCAAAGAGGCGGGGCTTGCGTCGAGGTTCTACGCGCTCACCGAGAACGTTCGCCGTGAGTCCGTCGTCGAAGGCGCGGATCACGTTCTGACGAGCCTCGACGAGTTCCTCTATGTCAACCAGTTTCCGATGTCGGTGTCGTATCCCAAGACGCGCATCCGCGTCCTGCTGCTCGAAACGATCCACCTGGCGGCCGCCGAGCACTTCGAGAAGGAAGGGTACACGGTCCGTACCATCGCCGGGAGTCTCGAGGAAGGGGAGCTCATTCGTGAAGCGAAGGGAACGACGCTTCTGGGCATTCGCTCGGGCACCCGCATCTCCCGACGCGTCGTCGAATCGGTTCCTGGCCTTCGAGGTATCGGAGCTTTCTGTATCGGCACGAACCACATCGACCTTGCCGCCTGCTCGGACAACGGTGTCATCGTTTTCAACGCGCCCTATGCGAATACGCGAAGCGTCGTGGAGCTCGCGATTGGAGAAATGCTCATGCTTGCGCGCCGCGCCTTCGTGCACTCGACGCTCCTTCACTCGGGTGTCTGGGAGAAGACCGCAGAAGGGTCCTTCGAACTGCGAGGCAAGAAGCTCGGCATCGTGGGGTATGGGAACATCGGGTCTCAGCTCTCGGTCATCGCCGAGGCCCTCGGTCTCGAGGTGCACTACTACGACGTCGTGGAAAAGCTCCCCCTAGGAAACGCCAGGAAATGCGTCTCTCTCGCCGATCTACTGAAGCGGGTCGATATCGTCTCGGTGCATGTCGACGGAAATCCCCACAACCGCAATCTTTTTGGGAGCAAGGAGTTCCGGACGATGCGGGACGGAGCTCTGTTCTTGAACCTGTCCCGGGGGTTCGTCGTCGACCTCGACGCTCTCGCCCAAGCACTCGAGTCCGGAAAGCTCGGCGGAGCCGCGGTCGACGTCTTTCCCGAGGAGCCGTCGGCGAATCGGACGTCGTACTCCTCTTCCTTGCGTGGCCTGCCCAACGTCATTCTGACGCCGCACATCGGTGGGAGCACCCGGGAAGCGCAACGAAACATCGCCGAGCACGTCGCCGGCATGCTGATCTCCTTCATCAATTCAGGGAACTCAGTGGGTAGCGTCAACTTCCCCGTGGTTCAATTACCCGCGCTCCGGAGGGCGCACCGATTCATTCATATCCACGCCAACGAGCCCGGTGTCCTCGCATCCATCAACCGGGTCATGGCGGAGAACGACATCAACATCCTCGGCCAGTACCTGAAGACCAACGAACGCCTGGGATACGTCATCACCGACGTGAGCAAGACATACGACGCCAAAATCGTCCAGCAGCTGAAGAGCGTCCCTCACACGGTGCACTTCAGAGTGCTGTACTGAATCCCAATCTCGAGCTGGTAGCTGGCAGGTGCGGGTTCCCGTAGAATGCCACAGCCTGATTTCCTTCCGGACCACGATGCGGTCAAAGTTCGCCCGGCGTTCCGTCCGAGGGTTTTTCCAGAGGAGGTTATTGATGTCTCATCTTCATTCCCTGGTAGCTTGGAGCATTCTCGGTACCGTAACGCTACTGGTGCTCCCGGTGGCCCTTGCCGAGCAGAGCGCTCGGTCGGCAGCCGATACGGGCTGGGCCGACGACCCCCCGAACCTTTCCTCGCTCGTTCGGTTCGCGCGAGGAGAGAGCGACCTGCGAAACGCGGTGAATCGATACCTGGAGGACCGAGCGGCCCTATTGCGACGCTACCCGGTCGAGTACTCCCCGGTACGGCACGAAAGGCTCCGACGTTTCCACACGGGCTGGCAGCGGCAGCTGGCGGGGGTCGACTTCGCCGACCTCAATCACGAGGGTCAGATCGATTACATCTTGTTGAGGAATCGCGTGACGTATGACCAGGAAATGCTGGATCTGGACCAGAGACGATGGGAGGAGATGGCCCCGTTGCTTCTGTTCGCGGCACAGCTCAGGACCTTTCAGGAAGATCGGCACGATCGGCGGCGAGTCGAGCCACGCGCGGCGGCGACGACGCTGGATGCGGTGGCGGACGAGGTCGCGCGCTTGACGCGGGAGCTCGCCGACGAGGCGCGGGCGGCCGGAGGCGTTGTGTCCCGCCCCGGAATCACCGGAGCGGTCGCGAATCGCGCCGCGCGCCACGTCGAGCACCTCCGAGAGGTCCTGGCCGACTGGGAAGGCTTCTATGAGGGATATGACCCGCTCTTCACCTGGTGGAACCGGGAGCCCGGTGGTCGTCTGGACGACGCTCTCGCGGCCTACGTTGAAGCCATCCAGACGCACCTGGTGGGAATCCGTCCCGACGAGGTCGCACCTATTATCGGCGATCCGGTAATGGCCGACGGCCTCCGCGCGGATTTGGCCGTGGAGATGATTCCCTACACTCCAGAAGAGCTCATCGCGATCGGCGAGCGAGAGTTCGAGTGGACCGAGGAGCAGTTCCGGATCGTGTCGGACGAAATGGACTTCGCCGACGACTGGAAGGCGGCTCTGGAGCACGTGAAGGAGCTGGCGCCGCCACCCGGCGAGAAGCCATGGGCCATCTTCGAGATCGCAGACTACTCGGAAGACTTCGTTGACCGGATGCGAGCGATCACCGTGCCGCCTCTTGCCAAGGAGGTGTGGCGCCTTTCGATGCAGACTCCCGAGCGACAGCTCCGTAATCCGTTCTTCTCCGGCGGAGAGGTGACGCGGGTGTCTTACCCCACCGATGGGATGCGCCATGACGACAAGCTCATGAGCATGCGGGGCAACACGCCCCACTTCAACTTCGCGACAGTTCACCACGAGCTGATTCCCGGCCATCACCTCCAGGGATTCATGTCCAACCGCTTCAACTCGCATCGCGGCGCGTTGATGCGCACGCCGTTCTGGGGCGAGGGGTGGGCGCTCTACTGGGAGCTGCTCCTGTGGGACGAGAACTTTCCGAGAGGGCCCGAGGACAAGATCGGCATGCTGTTCTGGCGACTCCACCGGGCGGCTCGGATCGTGTTCTCACTGAACTTCCAGCTCGGAAGGTGGTCACCACAGGAGGCGGTGGACTTTCTCGTCGACCGGGTGGGGCACGAACGCGCCAACGCCGAAGCCGAGGTACGACGCACGACCATCGACGCGCCCCTTTACCAGCTCGCTTATCTGACCGGCGGCCTCCAATTCCGGGCCCTGTACCAAGAATTGGTGGAATCTGGCCGCATGACCGCGACGGAGTTCCACGACGGTGTGCTGCTCGGAGGACGCATGCCGGTGGAGATGGTTCGCGCGCGCTTGACCCGCCAGCCGCTCACTCGTGACTATCAGACCAGTTGGCGGTTCGCTGGAAATCCGCTGGAGCAACCCTAGGGACCGAGCCCCTGATCAACGCCGCATTCCTGGCCGGAACCGGGATCGTGCTCGTCATCGCCGTCGCGGCTACCTTGAGGCCGGCCATCCGTGCGGCGCGACACGACCCACTCGCCCTTGTATCTTTCGCTCAGGGCAGGGTGAACTCGGTCAGGTCAGCGCCCGTTGTCGCAGAAGGCGATCGAGAGTCTCGAGCCGCGCGGTGTCCTCGAGGACTTCACAGAATTGGTGAACGAGTCGGCGCACCCTCGGGATCCGGATGGACCTTGTGTGAAGGTCGAGGAGCTTCTCCGCATCGTCAATGTCTTGCGGTCGGAAGGCAACGACCTTGTACACGATGAGGTCCTCGTCCACCGCCAAAAACCGGGAAAACAGCCCTTGATGCCCTTGGTGAATCTCCGGCGCGGGTGGCGGTGACTTCACCAAGACCATGAGCCGAAGTGCACGGATTCGGTCTCATCGGCGCACCCCTTGGCTAACACCTCGAGTGGCATCCAGCGTCACCGAGAAGAAGTCCTCCGGACGAAAAGCGAAGCTCTCGTGGACGTTGTCTCCGTAAGGGTTTCGACGAGGGCGACGACCGTGAACAGGACGACGGCGGCCGCTTGCCCAGGACGAGCTCGGCCCGGCTCACGGGGTTGATCAGGAGGGCTCGAGCGAGCCGCGCTCGCGTGTCCCACCGCCATTCGACAGGCTCGACCAGCCGATGAGGAGGACTATGGCTCGGGATTTCGTCGGAGATGCTGTGGGCACTGCAGCGGCTTGTCCCCCGCTTGCTTCCGAGGGTGGCTATCCTTCTCTTTACCGTCCTCGAAACGTCCGCGCGACTGCCTTGTACCAGCTGCTCGAGACCTACTACGAGCAGGTCAAAGGTCTGTGGGAGGACCGCTTCGAGAAAAAGTACGGCTTCTGGCGTGGGTTCGTCGACACCGTGGTGGCCCGCTACCTTGATTGTGGCGTCGCGGAATCAGGTTTCGCCCGGATCAGTGCGACACATGTGGTGCGGAACGGTTGTTGACGCTGAGCTGCAAACAGAGAGGGATGCGAGCTCCACTTGTCCTGCTTTGGGCTGGTAGAGGAAGTGCTGGGAGTCCCGGTGGTAGCGAAGGCAGGAGAGGTTCACCGGGGGCCGCATGGAATAGCAGGCAAGCTTGTGGAGCCCCTCGGAGTCGGAGGGATAGACGGTGGTTCGGTTGTGAACGTGAAAACCCGAATTCCGCCACGACAAGAGCAGGTCGATGCGCTGCTGGGTGATGAGCTCGCGGTTTCCGGAAAGCGGCATCGACTGGGGCGTAGATCGTTTCGACGTCGTACTCATAACGTTTCGGGAAGAGGACAGAACGACTCGCGCGCTCAGCGGCAAGCTACGATCGCAAATCGCGCGAAATCGAGCTCGGCGTCGCGAAAAGCCGACGTACGTAGCTCGATTCAGCTCACCGTTTCGGTTTCGCGGAAACCTCCCACAGCGCGTTCACCGGAAGCGCTACGAGCTTCTCTCCGAACGGCACCGACTGTTCGCCCATATACAGGACGATGCCGCGACGGAAGCGCACGCCTAATGCATCTTTCATGAATCGGAGTCCCTTGAAATCGGATGAGGTCACCGAGGCGCCGGCTTTCACCTCGATGCCGACGACCTCGCCCGCCGCATCCTCGAGCACGAGATCCACTTCGTCGCCCTTGAGCGCGCGGAAGTGAAACACCGAGACCCGGCGCTCGCTCCAGGTTGACTGCTTGCGAAGCTCCATGGCGACGAAGTTCTCGAGAAATGGTCCCGTGGCCTCGCGTCGTTCTTGCAGCCGAGTGAGACTCAGCCCAT
>DASPGQ010000549.1 GCA_035620555.1 Vicinamibacteria bacterium | reverse complement strand
GGATCCTCGATGGCGGGGAGCGCGCGGTCGAGCGCGACGCGGAGCGTCGCCGCACTCGCCGGATCGACGTCCATGACCTTGGGCTCGCTCAGGAGGTTTCCCGGTGCGCGGTTCCACTGCTGGCCCTCCCCGCGATCCATCGGAAGCTTGACGACATGGCCGTCCGCCCGGCGGAACGTCTCGTATTTGTGGAGAAGCGCCTGGACGCGGTAGGCGCCCTTGGGGATGTCTGCCAGACTATCGAGCGGATAGCCGAGAACTCCGGCGTCGAAGATGGCCTCCTCACCCGGTTTCCATCCGTCTACGTCCATTCCGAACGCGATCTGGGTCGCCGGTCCGTCGACGATTTGAAACCGCGGCTCGTTCGAGGGGTCGTTCGAGATCAGAAGGAGCAGCCGGCCGTCGAGCGCCTCGTCGCCGAGCTTCGGGTCGAAGCGAACGGCGAACCGGAGTCCGCTCGATGGGGGAAGTCCCATTCGCGTTTCGATCTCTCGAAAGCGGGGTTCCGATCGAAGCAGGGACAGACCCGTGCGGGTGCGAAAGTAGACGAGGGACGGGTCCCGCGCGACGAAGGCGCTTTCCAGCTCTTCGAGAGCTTCCTCTACCTCGCCCAAACCAGCATGGACGACGGCGGCATCCACGGGTGAGCGTCCGAGCGTAGCGAGCACCGAGCGGGCCTCTCGGTCTCTGCCGAGCCGAGCGAGCGCAAGCCCGCGATCGGGCTCCCGGGAATCCAGGTACTCGAGCGCCTGTTCCAGGTGGCCGTTCTGGATCTCGATTCGACCCAGCTCCCGTCGAGCCATCGAGAAGTCGGGAAACCGGGAGACGACCTGGCGGAGGTGCTTCTCGGCGTCCTCGACGCGTCCGGCGGCGAGCAGGATCGTGCCGCGCTTCGTCTGGTACAGGGCCGAATCGGGCTCGAGAGCGATGGCCTTCTCGATCTCGCCAAGCGCTTCCTCGTAGCGAGCCGTCACCATGAGCATCATGGCGAACCAGTGGTGCCCTGGGGCGTAGTCGGGCTCGAGGGCGATCGCCCGGCGAAAGCTGTCCTCGGCCGAACGCCAGTCCCACTCGCCGAGATAGCGGGCTAGCCCGAGCGACGCGTGAGCGGTACCGAGCGTCGGATCGAGCGCAATCGCCCGTTCGGCTGCCGCACGCGCCTTGGGCAAGGCGACCGAAGCGGGGGCGTAGCCGTACAAGGCGAGAAGACTGGCGGCGTCGGCGATGCCCGCATGCGCCGCGGCGAGCTCGGGGGCGATTCGCGCCGCCTGCTCGAAGAGCTCCAAGCTCTCCTCGAGGCCAGCCTGGGTGCGGGTCTCCCAGAGAGCGCGCGCTCGGTTACATGCGTCGAGAGCGGCGCTGGGGATTTCCTCGGAAGCAAGAAGGAGCGATAGCGTCAAGAGGATCATGGGAAATCGACGATACCATAGAGTATTCAATGCCGTGGCGGGGACCCGTAATCGATCGAGCCGCCACGGCTCGGGCTGCTTACGGCGCGGCAAGCGCGCCGGGCTCGCTCCGCTCGCGCAGGGTGGGCTGAGTACTCTATCTGCTGGAGCGCCTTTTCCGTGAGGCTCAGGAACCTGCGCTCAGCCTCTGGGCGGTCTCGAGCTCTCGCTGGGCGTCGTCGAAACGCCCCTGACGGTTGTAGACGTCGGCGAGAATGAAATGACCGAAAGGGGCCATCTTGGGTTCCGGTCCTAACTCGATACCCTTCGTGGCGTGCTGCTGAGCCTGGTCCAGATCGCCCGCGTCGAGATGGACCTTCGCGAGGTAGAGATGGCCGATGGCGAACTTGTCGTTGACCTCGATCGCCTTCTCGAAGTGCGCCTTCATCTTCTGAGGCCGACCCGTGCCTCCGTAGAGCTTCGCCAGGTTGAAGTGAGCCTTGAAGTCCTTGGGCGCGACCTCGATCTCCTTCTCATAGGCAGCGATGGCGGCGTCTATCTCACCGCGCTCCTCGTGAATGAGTGCGAGGTTGTAGTGCGCCGTGGCGAGCTGGGGATTCATCTCGAGAGCGCGGTCGACTTCTTCCTTCGCGCGGTCGAGCTCCTTTAAACCGATGTAGCACTCAGCCATCAGGTTGTGGAGCGGCGCCCGCTCGCTTCCGAGGTCGACGGCTTTCTGCAACAGCGCGAGGGCTTCGTCGAACTCCTCGCGCTCCGCGTGGATCTGCGCGAGCATGAAGTAGGCCCGGTTGTCCCTGGCGTCGAGGTCGATGATGCGGCGAAAGCCCGCTTCGGCGTCCTTCGCTCGGCCGAGCTCCTTGTAGGTGAGAGCGAGGCTGTAGAGGGCGGGCTTGTACTCCGGATCCCGCGCGAGCGCCTCCTGAAAAGCAATCAACGCGTTCTCGAGATCGCCCTGCTTCGAGAAGAGGTTTCCTCGGATGTTGTGCGCCTCGAGAATGTCGGGATCTTCCGCGAGGACTCGATCGATCTTCTCGAGAGCCTCTTCGGTATTGCCCTCGCTCGAGTCCGAACCCGCTTGCTTGATGAGGTTGAACAGACCGATCTTGTCCTTGGGGTCAGCGAGCGGACGGTCGGGGTCGATGCTGACGCGGGAGGGGCCCCCGATGTAGCCCAGGGCCGCGAGCTGGGCCTGGGCTTCGGGATCGAGGGTCTCGGGTCCTTTTTCATCGATCCCCTCGACGCCAAAGCGGTCGACGAGATCGTCGAGCGCCGATTTGAGCTTGGCCACGGTGGCTGCCCGCTGTGGGGCGAGGTTGGTGCGTTGCCCGGGGTCCGACGCGACGTCGAAAAGCTCCGGCCTCGGGGCATCGATGAAGTGATAAGAGCCATCACGAATCGACTTCAGCTCGGACCAGCCATAGTGGTTTCGGGGATAGAACGATTCGCCGTAGGCCAGAAGGCCGAGATCCTCGCTCTCTCCGGTGAGAAGGGAGACGAGGCTTTCTCCCTGGACGGTCTCGGGAACCGGTAGGCCGACGAGCTCCAGAAGCGTCGGCATCAGATCGACGGACCGCACTTGCGCGGCGACCCGGCGACCGCGACCCACCTGGCGATAAGGCGTTTTGATCACGAACGGCACGTGCATCGTGGCGTCATAGATGAAGTAACCGTGCGTGTTCTCCGCGTGCTGGCCGAGGCTCTCGCCGTGATCGCCGATGAAGACAACCACGGTGTCGTCCGTGAGACCGCTTTGCTCGATCCAGTCGAAGAGCCGTCCCATCAACGAGTCCACATAGGCGATCTCTCCGTCGTAGGGAGCGGCCCGATACCGGGATAGAAAAGGCTCGGGCGGCTCCCAGGGAGTATGCACGTCGTAGAGGTGGATCCAGGAAAAGAACGGCTGTTCCTTGACACCGTCCATCCAGAGAAGCGCTTCGTCGACCACCTCCCCACCGGGACGCTGCACCGTATCGAGGCCGATCTTCTCGAACTTGTTGAGGTCGAACTCGTCGAAATAACGATCGAACCCCTGATTCAAGCCCCAGCGTGCGTCCAGCACGAACGCCGCCACGAACCCCCCCGTCGCATAGCCCGACGCCTTCAGAGTTTCCGCGAGCGTGACCTGCGCGTCGTCGAGGTAATAACCGCCGTTGTCGCGGACGCCGTGGTACATCGGGAAGGTCCCGGTGAACATCGACGAGTGCGCCGGAAGCGTCAACGGAACGACGGTATGGGCGTTCTCGAAAACGACGCCTTCCGCCGCCATGCGATCGAGGTTGGGTGTCTCGACTTTTTCATAGCCGTAGATCGGAAGGCGGTCCGCTCGGAGCGTATCGGCAGTGACGATCACGACGTTCAACGGGCGAGCGGGCTCGGGACCCGAGCGGCACCCGATGGTTACGACGAGCGAGCTAGCGAGTGCCCCAATCGCGCTTTTCATGGCGGATGCTTAGCGATTCTAGCGCACACGACTGCCCTCATGGGCTTCCACCGCTTAGTCCGACTTATTGGATCGCGCGTACGACGGGCTGGATCGGGCGCTTTATCTCAGCAGGGCAAGTTCAACAACCAATTGAACGGAAACAGCTTGTCGGTTGGCCCAGGCGACGTTTCCTGGCATAAGTTTTGCTCCGTCTAGCGTTTGTACGGATGCCTTCTGTTTCGCGACGCCGGCGGGTCGGCGGCCGCTTTTCATTCTGTGAGGTATGTATGTATCGATTTTCTGGATTCGTGCTCGCGGTCGTGGCACTGCTCGCATCGAGCCTGGCCGAGGCCCAGATCACGACCGGTACGCTCCTCGGTACCATTCGTGACGAGTCCGGCGGCGTTCTGCCGGGCGCCACCGCTTCCA
>DASPGQ010000548.1 GCA_035620555.1 Vicinamibacteria bacterium | reverse complement strand
GGAGCGAGCGCGAGCTCGAAAGAAAGATCGACTTCCTTCAGGATCGTGCCCGCGGCTTCGTCGACGAGCAGAATCTTCCCCGAGCCGGAGGCGAGAAGCAGGTCGTTGCCTAGGGGCACCGGCTCGAAAAAGGTCAGGCCGGGAAAGCCGAGCTTCCAGCGGAACTCGCCGTTCGAAGGATCTCGCGCCTCGACCGCGCCCGATGCGGTGATGATGACGAGTGTCTCGTTCACGAGTCGAGCCCGAGGACGGTCGCTCGGCCCGTAACGAAACCGGGTGAGCTCGGCGAGGGGAAGCAGACCCTCCGGAGGACGAAACGCAGGCGTGGCCGGGACTTCCTCGAGAGCCTCTTCTCCCGGTGGCTGGGCTTCCTCCACCGGAGGAGGGCCTCCCGGGGGGAGCTGCGACAAGGCCAGTCCCAGGACACTAGATATAGTTGGTAGGAAAAGAAGGGGCCTCAAAGTCTTGTTATGGGTCGCGCCGGTCGTTATAATGCCACCTTCCCGAGGGGGCAGTCGAGCCGTAGGGCGTCCATGGCGCACGATACCATTCTCGTTCTCGATTTCGGATCGCAATACACCCAGCTCATCGCCCGGAGGCTTCGAGAGCTTTCCGTATACTGTGAGATTCTCCCGTTCTCGACCCCCGTTTCGGTGCTGCGAAGGCCCGAAGTCCGCGGAGTCATCCTTTCCGGAGGCCCTCAGAGCGTCTACGCGCAAGGAGCTCCGCACTGCGAGCCGGACGTTTTCCGCCTTTCGATTCCGACCCTGGGAGTGTGCTACGGGATGCAGCTCATGGCGGAGTCTCTCGGCGGGGACGTTCGTCCCGCGGAGCATCGCGAGTACGGACACGCTCTCGTGGAGTTCCGAAACGGAAGCCCTTTGTTTTCTGGACTGGACGGCCGCCTCCGCGTCTGGGCGTCCCACGGTGACCGAATCGAGTCGCTCCCCGAGGGATTCCGGTTGACCGCCGTGAGCGACGACGCCCCGGTCGCCGCGTTCGAGGACGCACGAAGAAGGATGTTCGGGGTACAGTTTCACCCCGAGGTCGCTCACACGGAACGCGGCACCGAGATCCTGAAGAATTTCGCCTATGGCGTCTGCGGTGTGCGAGGGGACTGGTCGATGCACTCCTACGTCGACGAAGCCGTTGCCGCAATCCGGGGGCGCGTCCAAGACAGTGGTGTCGTGTGCGCGATCTCCGGTGGCGTGGACTCGTCGGTGGTGGCGGCGCTCGTGCACCGGGCGATCGGTGACAAGCTCACGTGCATCTTCGTCGACAACGGCGTGCTGAGGAAGAACGAGGCCGCTCAGGTGATGGAGCGTTTCTCTCGCAAGCTCCATTGGAACGTCGTCGCCGTTGACGCCTCGGAACGATTCTTGAGACGGCTCAGGACAGTCGCGGACCCGGAGCGCAAACGGAAAATCATCGGCCGGGAGTTCATCGCCGTCTTCACCGAAGAAGCGAGCAAGCTTCGAGACGTCCGATTTCTCGCTCAGGGCACGCTCTATCCCGACGTGATCGAGAGCGTCTCGGTCAAAGGTCCCGCGGAAGTGATCAAGAGCCATCACAACGTGGGGGGGCTGCCGAAGCGGATGAAGCTCGCGCTCATCGAGCCGCTGCGCGATCTGTTCAAGGACGAGGTTCGCGTCCTCGGGCTCGAGCTCGGCCTGGACGAGGAGCTCGTGTTCCGGCAGCCCTTCCCGGGCCCAGGGCTGGCGATCCGGGTGCTCGGAGCGGTTACTCGAGAACGCCTTCAGGTCCTGCGGGCGGCCGACGAGATCCTTGTGAGTGAGATCAAGAAAGCGGGTCTCTATCGTGACCTCTGGCAGGCGTTCTGCGTGCTTCTTCCCGTCCGTAGCGTGGGGGTGATGGGCGATGCGCGCACCTACGAGCACGTCCTCGCCATTCGGGCGGTGCAGAGCAAGGACGGAATGACGGCCGACTGGGCCAGATTACCCCATGAGCTCCTCAACAAGGTAACCAGCCGCATCATCGGCGAGGTGCGGGGAATCAACCGCGTCGTCTACGATATCTCTTCCAAACCTCCTTCCACGATCGAATGGGAATGATGACCTCGAGACCCTTCGTCCATTTGCACAATCACAGTGACTATTCGCTGCTCGACGGTGCCAGTCGAGTATCCGACATCGTCGAGCTGGCGGCCCGTTATGGAATGCCGGCCGTCGCGCTTACCGACCACGGGAACATGTTCGGCGCCGTCTATTTCTACGAGGAGGCGCGCAAGCGGGGCGTCAAGCCCATATTGGGATGCGAGATGTACGTCGCTCCCAATAGCCGCTTCGATAAATCGCCGAACGGAAGCATCGCCGACACGAACAACCATCTCGTCCTGCTCGCGGAGAACCTCGAAGGCTACCGCAACCTGGTGAAGCTCGTTACCGCAGGCTATCTCGAAGGTTTCTACTACAAACCCAGGATCGACAAGGAGCTCCTCGACCGGCATTCGAAAGGACTCATCGGGCTTTCGGCGTGCCTCAAGGGCGAGGTTCCTCAGGCGGCGCTTCGGGGCGACGTCAAGAGCGCAACCCGAGCAGCCGGTGTCTACCGGGATATCCTCGGTGAGGGCAACTTCTTTCTCGAGATCCAGGATCATGCCCTCGGCCTTCCGGACGAGAAGACCGTCAATACGAACTTGATGGAGCTCGCCCGGAAAGAGGGATTTCAAACAGTCGCCACCAACGACTGCCATTACATCTCGCGCGACGACGCGGAAGCACACGACATTCTGCTCTGCATCGGCACGGGGAAGAAGGTCTCCGACAGGCAACGGATGCGGTATCCCGGAGACCAGTTCTATTTCAAGTCCTCCGAGGAGATGGCTGCGCTGTTCGTGGGAACCCCCGAGCCCTACGACAACACCCTCGCCATCGCCGAGCGGATCGACTTGACGCTCGAACAGGAAGGGTTTCGGATCCCCCGTTTCGACGTGCCCGTGGGGGATACAGTGGAGAGCCATTTCGAGCAGGTCGCCTGGAACGGTTTTCGGGAACGGTGGCGTTCTCATGGACCCGCGATCGAGGCCGGGGGACGTTTCACGCTGGAAGACTACGAGAACCGATTGCGGCGAGAGATCGCCATGATACGAGAGATGGGGTTTCCCAGTTATTTCCTGATCGTTTGGGACTTCATCCGCTTCGCGAAAGAGCGAGGCATCCCGGTTGGCCCCGGCCGTGGCTCCGCCGCCGGCAGTCTCGTTGCCTACAGCCTGCGGATCACCGACATCGACCCCCTGGAGCACGAGCTTCTCTTCGAGCGCTTCCTGAACCCCGAGCGCGTCAGCATGCCCGACATCGACATCGATTTCTGCGAGGCGCGGCGCGGGGAAGTGATCGACTACGTCACCTCCAAATACGGCCGCGACAACGTCGCCCAAATCATCACTTTCGGAACGATGAAGGCCCGCGCGGTCCTCCGGGACGTGGGAAGAGTACTCGACATCGCCTATGCCGACGTCGACCGGATCGCGAAGCTCATACCCCCGACGCTCGACGCGACGCTCGAAAAGGCCCTCGAGGAAGTACCTCAACTCAAGGAAGCGATGGCGGCGGACGAGAGAGTTCGCGCTCTCGTGGATACGGCGAAGCGTCTCGAAGGGGTGAGCCGACACGCTTCGACCCACGCCGCGGGAGTCGTCATCGCTCCCGAGCCCTTGACCGAGTTTCTTCCTCTTTACCGGGGGAGCAAGGGAGAGATTACGACGCAGTTCGATATGAGGAACTGCGAGGAGATCGGTCTCCTGAAGATGGATTTCCTCGGTCTGAGGACACTCACCCTCATCGACAATTGCCTCGATATGATCAAGAAGCAGCTCGGGATCTCGATCGACCTCGAGACTCTGCCCTTGGACGACGCGAAGACCTACGAGCTTTTCGGTCGCGGCGATACGTTCGGGATTTTTCAGTTCGAGAGTGAAGGCATGAGGGACATCCTGCGGCGGTTCAAGCCGGAAAGGATTTCCGACTTGACCGCACTCAATGCCCTCTATCGGCCGGGACCGATCCGCAGCGGCATGATCGACGACTTCATCGATCGCAAGCGAGGCAAGGTTGCCCCTCGGTACGAACATCCCGCCCTCAAGGAGATCCTGGAAGACACCCTCGGGGTGATCGTCTACCAAGAACAGGTGATGCAGATCGCCTCCAAGCTCGCGGGATTCACCCTCGGCCAGGCCGACGTGCTCCGCCGCGCGATGGGGAAGAAGAAGGCCGAGGAGATGCAGTCCCAGCGGGAGATGTTCATGAAAGGCGCGCGGGAGAAAAAGATTCCCGAAAAGAAGGCTAAAAAGATATTCGACTTGATGGAACATTTCGCTGGCTACGGATTCAACCGGTCACACTCCGCCGCCTACGCGCTCGTCGCCTACCAGACGGCCTGGCTGAAGGCGAATTACCCGGAGGACTACCTCTGCGCCGTGCTCATGGCCGCCGATAGCCACCCGGCCGGCACCCACGAGCGCATCGCCCAGGCGTTTAACGAGTGCGTGCGTCTGGGCATTCCCGTGTTGCCGCCGGACGTCAACCGCAGCCAGGCTAACTTCTCGCTGGAGCAGCAGCCGGACGGCCGCACGGCGATCCGGTTCGGCATGGCGATGATCAAGAACGTCGGCGAGGGCGCGGCGCAGTCTATCGTTGATTCGCGCGCCGGCGTCGGCGGGGCCTTCGAGACCGTCGACGAG
>DASPGQ010000547.1 GCA_035620555.1 Vicinamibacteria bacterium | reverse complement strand
GTGGAAGGCTCTGACGTACCGCTTCTCCGCAGCTCCTCCTATCCGCGCTCGCCGTTCTCGGCGGAATCGGGCTCGGCCTTCACCGCTCCCAGCCGGACCACTCCAGACGGTATTTGCGACGGAGATCGCGGATCACGCCGGGAAGGATGCGCTCGCGTCTCGCGTCCTCGAGCAACTCACGCATGGCGCGTCTGACGTGATCGGCTTGGGTTACGAGCCGTTCCCAGAGTCCCTCGCACTGCGGCAGCTGCACCAGGAGGATGTCATTGCCGCCATAACGCGTCGCTGTCGAGGGCCCGAGAACGGAGGGATTCTCCAGTACGACGAACCAGTTGCGGCCGGTGTGCACGAGAAAAGGTGAGCCCGGCAGAACGGGAACGCCCAAGCCCGGCGGCGTCACGCCGATGAGGTAGCGGTTGTAACATGTGTCCATGTAGCGCTCGAAAAGAGCGTCGACCTCGTCCGCGGCGCGTGATATCTCGGCGAAGCGCGGTTCGTAGCTCTCTCCGCGCGCCCACTCCTCCTCGAGCGGAGAGCTCTCGGTTTCTTCAGGGGCCCGAGCGTCCGGTGTGGAGATTGAAGCCTCGTCGGCCGCGATGCCCTCGCCGGAGCCCGTGTAGCTCACGACTTCCACCCCCGCTTCCGCGTTCTTTTCCCTTCGCTTCTTCTCTCTTGCAGCGACCTCGCCCAGGGATTGAGCTCCCACGAGAGCCGCCATCATCCATGCCAGGAGAGTCATGATCCTCGAACCAGTATAGCCTTCGGTCGCGTTAAGATGAGCGTCGCGATGATGCGCCCTATCTTCCTCGCCGCCTTGTGCACCTGCGTCTCGTTTTGTGGCCAGAGCGACCGACCGCCACTCGTGGTTTTGATCGGGCTCGACGGTGGGAGCCTCGACATCGTCGACGAGCTACGCGCCGAAAAGCGCCTTCCAAATTTCGAGCGACTCATGGCCTCGGGGACTTCGGGGCCGTTACAATCCTGGCCCTCTCGCCGCGTCATGCGCGAGGGCTCCCGCCGCTACTTCGCTTCTCCGATCGTGTGGGCTTCCGTCGCTACCGGAAAGGTCCCGGAAAAACACGGCATTCGCGACTTCGTGCTGCCCATTCCCGGAACGGCGTCGGTCTGGATGGGCTCGGAAGACGACCCGGCGCGAGCGACGATTCGACTGCCACAGTTCGAGGGGCGAGCGCCCTTCGTGCTGCGGTTGAAGCTCAGAAGCTACGAGCCGAACGGCGAGCAGGGTGTGGATGTCATCTGGAATGGCGAACGACTCGAGACGCTGCAGGTGCCGGTCGCATGGACCGAGTTTTCCATCCCGGTAGCGGCCACGAACCTCCGCCCGGGACAGAACCGACTCGAGCTCGTTTTCGCCCGGCAGAGCCGCCCCTCGGAACGGGAGGATTCCTCCGATCGACGACGGCTCGCGGGAGAGCTGGGCTTCGTGAGCGTGATCGACGGGACACGAAAAGAGACCGTCTCGTTGAGCCCCGCCGTCTCGCGCGAGCACTTCGAGCGCGGGTTCTACGAGCCTCGAGGGCGCCTCACGGAGATCCAGAGCGTGCACTGGCGCGCCAAACCGGTGTGGATGCTTCTCGGCGACGCGGGAGTTTCCGTGGGCATCGTCGGGTACTGGGGTACGTGGCCCGCGTACGAAGTGAACGGGTTTCTGGTGTCTTCGCGCATGGGAATCCGTGACCAGCGCAGCGGAAGCCGGAGGCTCACCTGGCCCGAAGATCTCGCCCGTGAGCTCGAGCCCCTCGCCCCGCTCGCCGAGGATCTCGCACCGACCTTCGAGCAGCTCCACGTTTCCGAGTGCGAGCAGCCGTTCATCGACCGAAGCTCGGTGCTGAAGAAGATCCTGATCCAGGACACCTACTACGTGCGGCTGGCGAAGCGGCTCTTACCTCGCATGGACTCGGGCTTGTTCACGATCTACTTGCGATCGCTCGACGTCGCGGGTCACGTCACCCTTCACTGGCGTGCCGGCGCGCCGCTCCCCGCCAACTGTCCTGACTCTCTGCGCGAGGTGATGGACGAGACCTACGTCCAGGTAGACGCCTGGATCGGTGAGATCCTCGATGCTGTTCCTCGGCGGGCCACGGTAATCGTCGTCTCGGACCACGGGATGCAGCCGATCGACGGCGCGGGCCACCACGCGCCCTTCGGATTGTTCATCGCCAGTGGAGAGAACATACGGCGCGGCCGGTCGTTCCACGGATCGACGGTTCTCGACGTTGCCCCGACGCTGTTGCATGCGTTCGCTCAGCCCGTACCTCTGGACATGGACGGAAAAGTCCTGGCGGCGTTGTTCGAGGAAGACTGGCTTCGATCCAACCCGCTCCGTTTCATCGACGCGGACACGTCGATGTCGGTGGAGGGGGGTGAAACGACCGAAGCGAGTGAAGAGGTGCTCGAGGAGCTGCGCGCTCTCGGCTACATCGAGTGACGGTTGACGCATCGCGCTCACTCGGGGAGGATCTCTCCGTGCGAAGGCGAACCGTTTTGAAATCAGGCGGCCTCGCTCTCGTCGGGCTCGGACTGGGTTGCAGCTCGAGGAGAGCGGCCGACCTGGGGCCGAGGCGACCTCCACTCCAGCTCCCGCCGCCCAACGTATCCTGGGATCGGGTGATCCGCACGACGGTCGGTCTGAGGCCCCACCGGCCTTCGGGGTTCGTGCTGAAAGCCGAGAAGCTCGGCGACAAGACTCTCATCCACAACTACGGGCACGGTGGAGCGGGGATGTCTCTGTCCTGGGGCACGGCGCATGCGGCTGCGGACATCGCCCTGGATCACCTCGACCGCCGCGCCGCGGTTCTCGGTTGTGGCGTTGTGGGGCTTACCTCTGCGCGCGAGCTGCAGCGCCGCGGTTTCGACGTCACCATCTACGCGGCCTCGGTGCCGCCGGACACGACGTCGAACATGTCGCTCGCGGGCTTTACGCCGACGTCGGGCCTCGTCGAGCTCCGCTCCCGTACTCCCGAGTGGGAAGAGCAGTTTCGCCGCGCGGTCACCATCGCCTACCGCCGGCTCCAGCTTCTCGTCGGGCCCAAGTATGGCATCACCTGGATCCACAACTACACGCCGACGGACGATGCGCGACTGGCATCGGGGTCGAACGTGCTGCTTCCGGCCGAGGTCGAGGTGGGTCAGGACCTCCTTCTGCCCGGAGAGCATCCTTTCCCCACGCAGTACGCGGTCAGTCGCCCCATGATGCGGATCGAGCCTTCGATCTATCTCGATGCGCTCGTCCACGATTTCGTTTCTCTCGGAGGCAAGATCGTCATCCGAAGATTCGAGGCTCTCCGCGACATCGCGTGGCTCGCGGAGACGCTCGTCGTCAACTGCACCGGACTCGGCGCCAAGGCGCTCTTCGAGGACGAGGAGCTCGTCCCTCTCAAAGGGCAGCTCACGGTCGTCATCCCCCAACCCGAAGTGAGCTACGGCACCAACGGCGGCATTCACAGCCCGAGCGCGAGACCGGGTATCGGCATCCACATGATGCCGCGCACCGACGGAATCATCCTCGGCGGTACCTCCGAGCGTGACAACTGGTCGCTCGAGGTCAACGAAGAGGAGCGCAAGCGCATCGTCGAAGGCCACATCGAGCTCTACCGAGCGATGGGTTCCCCTCGGAAGCCCTCGGCGACATGACGAGGTGCAATCGGCTTCGCGACCGATAATCGCCCCGTTCGGCGGTATACTCCCGCCCACGGAGGAGAGGGCCATGAGAACCAGATGGATGATCTCGTTTCCCGTCGCGCTCGCGCTCGTCTATTTCGCGTGGATGACATCGACCGCCGCCGAGCCGGGCCGGATGTATAACACTGCCAAGCAGAAGCTTATGGACGGGAAACCGATCATCGGGGGCACGGTCTATACCTCGGATCCAAACATCTACTGCGCCATGGCCGATGCGGGCTTCGACTTCCTCTGGATCGAGATGCAGCACAGCCCCCTCACGTACTCGGACGTGGCGAAGATGATTCGGGCGTGCAAGGGCGCGAAGGCGATTCCCTTCATCCGTGTCCCCGATGCGACCGAAGGAGACATTCAGAAGGCCACGGACATCGGCGCTCTCGGCATCATCGTCCCGATGGTCGCGAGCGTGGAGGAAGCAGAGGCTGCCGTCAGATACGCGAAGTATCCGCCCCAGGGTCGTCGCAGTCGCGGCGGCGGGCAGTATGGAGAGCTGTGGGGGGAGGATTATCGTGAGACGGTGAACGACAACATGATGGTCGTCGCCATGATCGAATCCCCCGATGGCATCGAGATTGCGGACCAGATTGCGGCGGTCCCCGGGGTGGACGTGGTATTCGCCGCCAGCGGCGACATCGGAAGCTTCACCGGATACGCTCAGGACGATCCGAGATACCAGACGCTCGTAGACCGGATCCGCGATGAAACGCTGAAAGCGGGAAAGAAGCTCGGCGGTCCGTTCACCTGGCACGACCGCGAGGGGTACAGCTTTTTTCAAGCCTCGAGCGAGGCCGGCCTCATCCGCGCCGGTGCCAAAGCGCTTCTCGAGACCGCGAAGGGCGCCTATGAGTACTGAAGCGTGTGATTCCATACGCGGGGGAGCGGTATAGTCTGGCACCATGCGCAGCGCGAAGATCGGTCGCAACCAGCGGTGTCCGTGCGGAAGCGGCAAGAAATACAAGCAATGCTGCGAGCGAAAGCAGCGCCGGTTGGGCCCAGGGAGCTGGGCCGTCGTCGCGGCCCTCGCGGCCGCCGGCGCGGTCCTCGTCTTCTTCCTCTATAACCTCACTCAGGGCGATACGGCGGGGACGAGTGGCAGTTGTCCTCCCGGCCAGGTTTGGTCGCCCGAGCACCGACACTGTCACGAGATCTGAGCTCACTCCGTGGCTCTGGCTGACTTCGACGTCCTGACGTTCGACTGTTACGGGACGCTCATCGACTGGGAGACCGGGATCTGGGATGCCCTGCAATCGCTGATCGCCAGGAACGGCCGCAGCGATATCCACCGGGCCTATGCTCTCGAGGCATTTGCCGAGCTCGAAAGCCGCGAGGAGTCGGCGGCACCCGGTCTCGTCTACACCGAGGTGCTGGCCCGGGTGCACCACGCCCTGGCCGCGCGCCTCGAGCTTCGGACTACTCCAGAGCTCGATAACGCGTTCGGCAGCTCGATCCCGCACTGGCCCGCATTTCCCGATACCGCCGATGCGCTGCGGTACCTGAAGACCCGTTACAAGCTCGTCGTCCTTTCCAACGTGAACCGGGACGGTTTCGCCGAGTCGAACCGCAAGCTCGGGGTCACGTTCGACGCGGTCTACACCGCGGAGGACATCGGTTCGTACAAACCGGCACCGGCGAACTTCGAATACATGCTGACCCGCCTTCGATCAGATCACGGGCTCGAGCCATCGAGGATTCTACACACCGCGCAGAGCCTGTTTCACGACCATGCGCCCGCCAAGGCGCTCGGTCTCTCGACCGCCTGGATCGATCGGCAGCGGCTGTCCCAAGGGGGAAGCTGGGGTGCGACGATGAAGCCCGAGCAACGCCCCGAGCCCGACTTCATCTTCTTCACGATGGCCGAGATGGCCGAAGCCGTGCGAGGCGGGTGATCCTCGGACCCAGCTGCCTGGACAACCTGGAGCAGCCGGCCATGTCTCTCAAGCCTGGCTTTAGATACTCCTAGCGACCGATTAAGATTCCAGGACCATGCCTTTTGCGTGGGTCGTGGCCGGACTGCTCCTTGCTCCTCATGCCGTCACTCAGACGGCGGAACTGTCACTCAGCTGGGAGCGGTACATCGTCCTGGTTCGTCAGTACCAACAAGGTGCGATCGATTGGAACGAAGCGCTCGCCCTGCTCGAGCACCGGGGCCGGCTCGAGTCCGCTGTCGGGAACCTGAGCTCGTTTCCCCTCACGACGAGAGTGCTCAAAGCGGCCGTCCTGATGCACACGGAAGCGGCCGCCAAGCTGTCCGCACCGGGCGCCGAGCGGGTCAGGGACCTTCAGATGGAAGTCGCGAGAAACATCTTGCGGCTCGTCAACGAGCAGGACTTTTCCAGTAAGTGGCACCTGGCGGCGGGCTATTTCTATCAGAGCATGTTGAGCCCCGGTCAAGCCCTCCATTACTTCGACAGGCTTCGTGAGATGGCCCATGATGACGTGGAAGTGCTCGTGGCAACGGGAACGGTCCACGAAACGTACGGTGCCTTCGAGTTGTCCAAGATCCCGAGGTGGACGCGCCCTAACCCGGTGTTCGTACAAAACCGCGCTGAACAGAGGCTCGTGGCCGAGACCCGCAGGCAGGCGCACCATAGCCTTCACCGAGCCACGGAGTGGTACTCGAAGGCGATCGACCGAGTGCCTGGCGATGCCGTCGCCTACTTGCGGCGTGGCCATTGTTACTCGCTTCTTGGCCAACTGGAGCAAGCGATCGCGGATCTAACTCGTGCTTCGCAACTCGCCGAACAACCCTACGAGCGGGGGTTGGCCGAGCTCTTCCTGGGGAGGCTATATCGCGAGAGCGAGAATCTTGCCGCTTCGGTGTCTCACTATCGGAACGCCGTGCGCGATTTGTCGGAATGGCAGGTCGGCTATCTCGCCTTGAGCGAAGTGCTCGAGGCGTCAGGGCAACGGGCGGAAAGCCGTGAAGCTCTCCAACTTGGTCTGAGCGTGAAAATCCGGCCCAACGATCCGTCTGGCGGCCTTTGGCAGTACTTCTTGAGGATGGACGCATTCTCGGACATCGTCGTCGGGCTGCGGGAGGAGGCCCTTCCATGATACGCGCAGGCCTTCTTGCCGCGCTGACGATGGCGCCATGGGCCTGGCCGCAAGCCTTTCGAGTGGACGTCACCGCGGTTCAGGTGGACGTCTTCGTCGGCCACGGGAAGAACGCCGTGCTCGGCCTCACCGCCGACGATTTCGAGGTTCACGATAACGGAGTGCTCCAGATAGTCGATCGCGTCGAGGCGAAGACCGTACCGGTGAATGCCTTGCTCGCGCTCGACGTAAGCCACAGCGTCAGCGGTCGGAAACTCGAGTATCTCAAAAGGGCAGCGACCACGATGTTGAATGGGCTGGAAACTGGAGATGGAGGGGCGTTGATTACCTTCTCTTCCGTAATCCAGGTGACGAGGGCGTTCGATGGATCCTTCGCCCGCTTGAATGACGAGATCGATCGAACGGCGGGATTCGGCTCGACATCTTTGAACGATGGCCTGTTCGCTGCCTTCAAAATAGCGGAGGAGGTCGAACGCCCGTTCATCGTTCTGTTTACCGACGGTGAAGATCGATTCAGCTGGCTATCGAAGGACCAGGTGTACGATGCTGCGAAGCGGAGTGAAGCGACGGTTTTCGTGGTTGCCACGAAACAGACGCCACCGCGTTTCGCTTTGACGACCGACTTCTTCGAAGAGCTGGCTCAGATGTCGGGTGGCATTTTTTTCGAGGTGGATTCGTCACGCCTGCCGGAGATCTTCGCGTCCATTTTGGCGCAACTCAAGACCCGATACGTATTGAGTTATCACCCGCGCGGAGAGCTCGAGCCCGGTTGGCACGAGCTCGAGGTGCGCTTGCGCGGCCGCAGGGCGACGGTTCGTGCGCGGCGGGGATACTACCGTGACACCCGGCGACGTTGAAGCCGGAGCAACGCCCGGAGCCCGACTTCGTCTTCTTCACGATGGCCGAGATGGCCGACGCCGTACGATGCGGGTGATTCTGCCGAGAGCAGCCGTGCTCCGGAAATCGACTGCGTCCCGGTCCTTTGCTTGGGCACGAACGTCAGTATCGAAGATAGTCACGTCTATTTTTCGATATACGTCAAAAAATGACGCCTCGTAGACTGGAGGGCCCAGTCCGGCTACTCGACGGGAATGGACTTGGATGTGTACTCCACGAAGCGGCCGCAGGGGCGAAAGCCGAGGCGCGCGTATAGCGGTTGGCCTTCCGGCGAAGCCTGGAGCATTCCGGTGTGCATGCCGAGGCGCTTTCCGTCGG
>DASPGQ010000546.1 GCA_035620555.1 Vicinamibacteria bacterium | reverse complement strand
AGAGGCTGTCGTTCCACTGGGGCGAGGCGGCCAGGCCGGCGTAGAGCGCGGCGAGGAACTGCTGGCCGAGCATCGGGTGGTGCGGCGGGTGATCGTCGTTGGCGTCGAACGCGGGGTCGACGAACGCGACCGTCCCCGCCGGACGCTCACGAACGACGTCGAGCGCGGCGAGACTCGCGAGCGCGATCAGAACCGGTTTGGTCTCGGCGAGATGACCACTGAGGGATCCGTTGAGAGTCTTTACCGAAACGTTCAACTTCACACCGTGGGCGAGGCGGGCGTTGGCGCGACTCGTGCGAACCCGATTCACGACTCGCTGAAGAGCCTCGAACTCGGTCTCGAGCTCACGGTCGGGTACCCGGTCCGCTTTGGGAGCGCGCTCGAGGATCAATAACTCGGACTCCGGCCGAGCGCCGAGCCAGAGTCCCTTGGCATCCATCGCTTCCTGAAGTCTTCCCCAGATCTCCTCGGTGATGAAGGGCGTCACCGGGTGGAGCAAGCGCAAGATATCGGCCAACGTCACGCCGAGCGTGTGAGCCGCGCGTCGCGCCGCCGAAGGGTCTTCGCCGCTCATGCGGGCCTTGGTGAGCTCGAGATACCAGTCGCAGTAGTCGTTCCAGACGAAACGATAGAGGGCCTGGCCGACGGGGGCGAAATCGAACCCGTCGAGCGCGGCGCGGACTTCCCCGATCGTCGAGGCGGTGCGAGAGCCGATCCAGCGATCTTCGACGGCGGGCTCCGACTCACCCGCGTCCACGTCGGGCACGGTCTCGAGGGAGAGGAGAACGTAACGGCTCGCGTTCCAGAGCTTGGTGATGAACCGGCGGCCGATGTCGTTGAATCGCTGGAGGGACAGCCGCATTTCCTGACCTTCGGAGCAGGAGGAGACCAGGGTGAAACGAAGAGCGTCGGCGCCGATCGCCTCGAAACCGTCAGGAAAACTCCTCGCGGTGCGCTGCAACAGCTCTTCCATGTTCTCCGGGCGTGCCTCGTAGATCGGTTCCTTGAGATCCTCGGCCGTGGCCCCGTCGATGACCGCGAGGGGATCGATGCCATTTCCCTTGCTCTTGCTCATGACGGCGCCCCGCTCGTCGAGCACCGTCGGGTGGATGTAAACGTCGCGGTAGGGGAGCTCCCCCTTCATCTCCAGGGCGGCGAAATTCATCCGCGCGACCCAGAAGAAGATGATGTCCTTGCTGGTCGAGAGCACGCTCGTGGGAAAATAGCGCTCGAGGTCCGGCGTCTCGTCAGGCCATCCGAGCGTCGTCATCGGCCAGAGCCACGAGCTGAACCAGGTGTCGAGGACGTCGGGGTCCTGCTGCCATTGGTCGGGATTCCGGCGAGCGGGCTCGGGCGTGTCCAGATCGACGAGGATCTCACCGGTCTCGACATGGTGCCAGGCGGGAATGCGATGGCCCCACCAGATCTGGCGGCTGATCGTCCAGTCGCGAATGTTCGTGAGCCAGTCGTAATAGATTTTTTCCCAGCGCGAGGGATGAAACGAGAGCTGCCCGTCGCGCTTCTTCACCCAGGTTCCGTCGGAAAGCTCGTAGCCGCTCGCCGCGAGCGCTTTGGCGGCCAGGGGTTTCATCCGGACGAACCATTGATCCGAGAGCCGATATTCGATGAGCGCTCCCGAGCGCTGCGCGCGGCCAACCGGAACCATGCGCTCTTCGACTTTCTCGATGAGCCCCTCCTCCTGGAGAGCCCGGACGGCCTCGCGACGCGCCTCGAAACGGTCGAGTCCCCGAAAACGCTCGGGCACGACGTCGTTCATCGATGCGTCGTCGTTCATGACGTCGACGGGTGAGAGGCCGTGGCGGTTTCCGAGCTCGAAGTCGTTCGGATCGTGCGCGGGGGTGATCTTGAGACATCCCGTTCCGAACGAACGGTCCACGTAGTCGTCGGCGATTATGGGGATGATGCGCCCCTGGAGCGGCAAGCGGACGTTTCTTCCCACGACCGCGCGGTAGCGCTCGTCCTCGGGGTGCACGGCGACGGCGACGTCACCGAACATCGTTTCCGGCCGCGTCGTTGCGACCGTCAAGGATTCGATGCCGTTCGCCGGCTCGACGAGCGGATAGCGGATGTGCCACAGGTGGCCCGGCTCCCCGCCGTCCCTGGTGTTGACCTCGTCATCCGAGAGCGCGGTGCGATCGACGGGGCACCAGTTGACGATGCGCTTGCCGCGGTACAGCAGGCCACGGTCATAGAGGGCCTTGAAGACGACACGGACGCCGCGTGACGGCCCTTCATCCATCGTGAAGCAGGTTCGCCGCCAGTCGCACGAGCAGCCCAGCTTTTCGAGCTGCTTCAAGATCATGTCGCCGTATCTCTGCTTCCACTCCCAGACTCTCTCGACGAACTTCTCGCGCCCGAGCGACCGGTAGTCGATTCCCTCGGCATCCAGATGTTTGCGGACGACGGTCTGAGTCGAGATTCCTGCGTGATCGGTCCCGGGCACCCAGAGGGCATCGTAGCCGTCCATGCGCTTGTATCGGATGAGGACGTCCTGAATGGTGTTGTTGAGCGCGTGGCCCATGTGGAGCCGCCCGGTGACGTTCGGCGGCGGGATGACGATGGTGAAGCGAGGCTTTCCCGCCTCCGTTTCCGAGCGTGGCTTCCCGGCCGGATCGTAGACGCTGTCAAAAGCGCGTTTTTGGCGCCACAGCTCGTAAATTCGCTTCTCGGTGCCCGCGAAGTCGTACCGCGTGGGTAGTACCATTCCCGGGATTTTACTCGATGCGATAACCTACCGGCGCAAGGAGGCAATCATGTCATTTGGAGGAAGCGGACGAGGACCGTTCGATTTCGACGCATCCCGCATGCCGCGCGTCAACATGCCCCGGCTGTCGCCGCGGGGCATGGGTGCACTGGTCATCGCGATCCTCGCCGCCGTGCTGCTCTATAAAGGCGTTTATCAAGTCGCGACCGACGCCCAGGGAGTCGTGCTCCGCTTCGGCCGCTTTGCTCGCGTGACCGAGCCGGGGCTCCATTTTCTCATTCCGTTCGTCGAGAACGTTTACGAAGTGCCGGTCCAGCGCCAGCTCAAACAGGAGTTCGGCTTTCGGACCACCCAGCCTGGGGTGCGCAGCCAGTTCAGCCGTGAGGGATTCGACGACGAGTCCCTGATGCTGACCGGCGATCTCAACGTCGCCGTCGTCGAGTGGATCGTGCAGTACAAGATCAAGGATCCGCGGGACTATCTCTTCAACATCCGCGACGTCGAGTCGACGTTTCGCGCCATGGGTGAAGCGGCGATGCGGGAAGTCGTCGGGGACCACAGCGTCGACGAGGTCATCACCACCGGCCGAGCCAGCATCGCCCTTCAGGCAAAGAACATACTCCAGGAGCTCTGCGAGCGGTATGGGGCGGGGATCGACGTCCAGCAGCTCGTTCTCCAGGACGTGACCCCGCCCGATCCCGTCAAGCCGTCTTTCAACGAGGTCAACGAAGCCATCCAGGAGAAGGAACGCCTCACCAACGAAGCTCTGGCCGAGTACAACCAGGCCATACCGCGTGCTCGAGGCGAGGCCCAGCGGCTCATTCAGGAGGCCGAGGGCTATGCCGCCGCTCGCGTCAATCGTTCGGTCGGTGAGGCCGGTCGCTTCGAGGCGATCTACGAGGAGTACCGCAAGGCGCCGAGGGTCACGCGGAATCGCATGTATCTCGAGATGCTGAACGACGTTCTTCCGAAGCTGGGTAGAA
This sequence comes from Vicinamibacteria bacterium, assembly GCA_035620555.1. NCBI lineage: Bacteria > Pseudomonadati > Acidobacteriota > Vicinamibacteria > Vicinamibacteria bacterium. The sequence goes on along the minus strand of DASPGQ010000546.1, from coordinate 269 downwards.
AGGTCATCGTGGACGAGGAGGGCACGTCGGTCTTGCCGCTTCTGAATCTACAGGGGGAGGTGAAGCAATGAATCGAATCGCGGTTCTCATCGTTCTTTTTCTCGTCGTGCTCGTCCTCCCCGGCGCGCTCTACACCCTCAACGAGACCGAACAGGCCATCATTACCCAGTTCGGCGATCCCGTGGGAGAGCCGATCACCGAGCCGGGCCTTCACGTGAAAGTGCCTTGGATCCAGGTCGTGAATCGTTTCGACAAGCGATGGCTCCAAT
>DASPGQ010000545.1 GCA_035620555.1 Vicinamibacteria bacterium | reverse complement strand
GTACGGCACCAGTCGACCGAGGCGTCCGCCATGAACGTAAGATCGTAGGCAGGCTAACGGTGCAAGTCAATCAGCGCGGACTGTCGTTACTCCCGGCGATGCCGCGGAGGATTTCGATGTCTGCCAGATCTTGATCCGTTTATCGGTACCAGGGGTTGCTTTGGGCACGCTTCCAACGCTCGAATTCCTCGAAGGAGTCGAAGCATTTCACGAAGGGATGAACTCGAAGGGTGTCACTTCTTCGAAGTCGCGGTAGAAGGCCTCGGCTTCGAACAGACGCTCGGCGACGAGGTCGCGAGTGTCGTCCTTTCGCGATCGGTTGCTGATCTTGGTCGCCACGATCCATTCTACCCTGGAAGGCTTGGTTCTACTCGGGCCCGTGTGAGTCATGCCAACCGGCGGCGCCCTTTGCTATAGTCCGCGGCGGAATGAACGCCAGGGCAGCACTGCTTCTCGTCGGGTTGCCGGCCTGCTCCCCGGCCTCCATGGACGAGCCCGCGGGCGCCCGCCGCGTGAAAGAAGAGCTTCATGCTCTCGCTCGCGAGAGGGTGCTCTCGGGCGAGCTCGCCCGCACCGATGGTTACGTCTACGGTGTCGACGTGGGCCTTCTCATGATATTCGCCGCCCGCGAGAAGGACGCCCAGATGTACGAGCATCTTCGCGGGTTCGCTCTCGAACACCTCGTCCTGGACCGAGACGACGACGACTTCACCCGGGGGTTCGTCGTGTGGCGTTATTGCGATGGGATTGTGCCCGACGCGTCGGGTACGACGGAAGCGCTCCGCCTCGCCGAGGGGCTATGGCGAGGCGCAGAGAGCTTCGGCAACCCCGAAGATCGGCAGTGGGCGCTCACCATTCTCGACGGCTACCGCCGTCACGAAGCCGAAGAGCAAGGCGTCTGGATGATCCGCAATTACTTCAACCTCGGCACCCGGAGCTTCGCCACGAACTCCTTCCTGGTGGACTACGCCCCCGATTTCGTCGCCGAGGTCGCGGAACGGACCGGAGACCCGCGCTTGCAGGAGCTCGCCGAGCGATCCTATGCGCTCATCGAGCGGGCGCAAACGCCGACGGGTCTCCTGTACGATGTCGTTCAGCCAGAGATGGCGACGCTCTTCGACGATGAGCGGCTCGTCGTCTTCTCTCCCAACGACGCGGTTCAAGTGTCCAATGCGGCGGGCGTGGCCGCCCGGGCGGTGAAGGGCCGGCCTGATGTCGCCGCACGGGTGCTCGATTTCTGTCTGGAACGGATGCCCGACTTGAAGGGTGCCTACTACGGACGCACCGGCGAGGTCGCCCGCAACAAGAGGCCGGGCATCGAGGCCTGGGCGCCACTCGTCCACCTGGCCATCGCGCTCGACCGTCACGACGCCGTCGGGCCTTTCTACATGTTCCTCGTTTCGAACGCGGACCGGACCTGGCGGATTCCGAGCGATGCATGGCTGTACGTAACCGCGGAGCTGCTGCTGGGCCTTCAGGTCGTGGTCCCCGGAGCATGAGCGCCGACGTCGGCCGATACTACGACGAGAACACCGGCCGCTTTCTCGCGCGCGGCCAGGGCCGTGCCACGGGTGCGATTCATCGCGCCGTCTGGGGGGCCGGCGTTTCGACGCGCGACGAAGCGTTTCATTTCGTGCACGAGCTCGTGCGCCGTGAGATTGGGGCGGTCGGTGCGAGGCGCATCCTCGACCTCGGTTGCGGAGTCGGGTCGAGTCTTGCCTACCTCCTCGCCCATTGCGACGTCGAGGGATTGGGAATCACGACGAGCGCCGTTCAGGCGGATCTTGCTCCACCCAGTCTTTCCATCCGATTGGGTGATTTCTGTCGCGACGAGCTGCCGAGCCCGGTGGAGATCGCCTACGCGATCGAATCGTTCGCCCACGCATCGGACGCGCGCGCTTTCTTCGAGCGTGTCGCCCGCGCCCTCGGCAGGGGAGGACGGCTCGCAATCTGTGACGACTTCTTGACCGGGAGTTCCGAAGACTATTGGGTTCGAGAGTTTCGCTCGGGCTGGCACGTTTCCTCGCTTCTCCCCATCGAGCAGGTCGATCGGCTGGCAGAGGAGCAAGGGCTTCTGTTCTTGTCGGATCGGGACCTGACGCCTTTTCTCGAGATCGACCGGCCGCGGGATCGGGCGATCCGCCTCCTCGTCGCTTTCGCCCGCTGCTCTCGGCCGAAGAGTCCAGGTTTTCAGGCTCTTCGTGGTGGAAATGCGCTTCGACAATGCTTGAAACGAGGGCTGGTCAAATATCGTTTCCGAGTCTACGAGAAACGCGGGATATCATAGAAGACCATGCGGTGGCCGAGCATCATTCTGATAATGCTCTTGGCGGGCTCGCTTCACGCGGAGCCCCGACACTACGTCATCGACCCTCAGCACCTGACGATCGGGTTTCTCGTCGGGCACGTCGGGTTCGCGAAGGTGTTCGGTCGTTTCACCGAGGCCGAAGGAACCTTCGATTTCGACGAAACGACGGGGAAGCTCTCGAACGTTCGCGTCGTCGTGAAGACGGCCAGCGTCGACACGACCGTCGAGCCGCGCGACCGTCATTTGAGGAGCGCAGATTTTCTGAACGTGGAAGAGTACCCGGAAATGACCTTCGTGTCCGAGGGGACGGTGCTGACCGGCGGCAAGGGCGAGCTCCGAGGCAACCTCACGCTGATCGGCGTCACCAGGCCTATTTCGCTCGACGTCGCCTGGAACCGGAGCGCGGTGTCGCCGCTTCCGGGAAATCCTTACGTGGTGGGATTATCGGCGCGAGGAAGCTTCGACCGCAGCGACTACGGCATGAGCTACGGGCTCGCGGATGGGCTCGTGGGCGACGAGGTCGAGCTCATCATCGAGCTCGAGGCCCAGCGGAAGTGAAACGCATTCTGCTGCCGCTCGGGTTCTTTCTCTACTTCAACGCGCTCTTCACGTTCGAGAACATCCCGTCCACGCCGGCGATGCGTCTGGTACCCAAGCTGTCGGTGGAGATTCTCTTGCTGATCGCTCTCCTTGCGACGGT
>DASPGQ010000544.1 GCA_035620555.1 Vicinamibacteria bacterium | reverse complement strand
AGATCATGCTGGGAATTCGGAGTTAGGAGGGCTGGATCCGCTCTCCCCGCGAACGTATCGGGGTACTGCTCTCCCGCCGCCGACATGAGTGTCTTGCGAGCTGGCTGGGCATTCGAGCGGGATCGTGGCTGCGACGGGGCTCATCCTCGCCTTCTTCACGGCTGGGTTTCGATATCTGTCTTCGTGAAATCCTCGCCCTTGCACAAAAGACGCTCGGCGCGAATTTTGGCGAGCGCGTAGGAAAAACAATCGCCAAAGTTCAGGGCCGCGGGGTGTCTCCCCTTGCCAAACCTGCTGAACGCGCGCCGGGCCACGTGGGCCTGCTCGGTGTCCACTGCCACGACTTCGATCTGAGCCATTCCAAGGAAATGGTCGAGGTCGTGAACTCCGTCACCACCGAAACGCGCCTCGATGACGATCGACGTCTCGACGAAGCTCACCGCCGACAAAGCTCTGGACTCCGCGGTCTCGATGGCTTCGTTGAACGACCGGCGCTCTGGCTCGTTCCTCAAAATGGCGAGCAGCGCGGAAGTGTCGATGACCACTTATCGCGGCAGTCCGAGCTCGTCATAGCCGAGGATCTCCTCGGCGCTGCGCGAATCGACCACGGGTAGGGAAGCGCAATGCAGCGCAATGGCATCGAGCTCGTCCGCTAGACGCCGCTGCGCGCGGCCCCTGCGCAGACGCGTGAGCCGGTCGCGCAGCGCGATGGTCACCGCCTCGGTTTTGGACTCGCCGGTGAGCTTGGCTAGCTCCTCGGCCAGACGCTCGGTCTCCGGATTTCGAATGTTGATGGCCATTGGCTTTACGTATACACATATTACTACACAGTAACATCGAGTGCAGAGGGGAAATGCTACAGCAATGAAAGTAAGGGCTTAGGGCGAGAAGCCTAGCTCCACCCAGCAAGCTGGAAGGGCGTTGTCCACCGCCCGCCAACACCGACGCATCACGATCACCGCGGGGCCCCGGCGTCGAACCAGGTCTCGAGCCGAATTTCCGGGTGCCTGCGGGGGGCGACGAGCGCGTTCTCGACTTCGAACCGGAGCTCGAGACGCTCTCCCAAAGACGCTCCCTTGACCCCAAGTGTCGTTTCCTCGTGAGGTGCAAGGGTGACGATATCGGTGCTGCGCTGAAAGGAGACGTCTCCCAGGTTCTTCAACGAGAATGACGCATCGGATAGGTTTTCAATCGTCACTTCGACGACCCTGGAATCCTCCAGATAGCGAGCGCCGCGGACGACAATCGACGCGAGCAGGAGCGGCTCCACGAACTCGGGAAGTCCGATCAGCTGGTTTCGATACCAGACGACCGTGCGTCCCGCAAAAAGAGCCTCGCGAATGCCCTCCGAGGTGCGCTCCTTTGCGAACACCAACGTGATCGGGCGATGACCGCCGCCCGGGACGTCGAACTCCCAGTCGACGAGGCCATGGATGTCGGACGTTCCCAGGACGGTCAGGCCCTCGTCGAGAGCGATCTGTAATGCCTCTTCGGAAATCGTTTGCTCGTTGACGACCTCGATCCCGTGAAGGAGCCTCTCCTCAATGAGCTGCCGATGCATGGGGGTGAGCCGCGCGATCCCATCGGGAGCCTGTTCCACCCAATCGGGGTGGTTCCAAAAGATGAACGCCCCCTGGGAGTGAGCTTCGCGGAAAGCACCGATCGCATCTTCTCGAAGGATGGTGTTCGCGTCCCGGATGAAGATGGCGTTGGCATGCCCCGGAGGCATGTCGCGGGTGATCTCCGAGCCATGAATGACGAGAAGGTCGTGGTCTCGAGCGAGCTCGCGGGCGAGCTCATAGGAGCGATTGCGGTCCTCGTGGGGAATGTCTTCCCGATGAGGCTGATACTCGAGATGCTCGGTGAGGGAAACCGCGTCGAGGCCGTCCTTTACCGCTTCCTCGACTCGTATGTCCGGCCACACGCTGCCATCCGAAAACACCGAGTGCTGATGCAGGTCACACTTGTGCGTCAGATAGCCGGGAACGTTCGGAAAGGTGATACGGCGAGAGCCGC
>DASPGQ010000543.1 GCA_035620555.1 Vicinamibacteria bacterium | reverse complement strand
AGCCGCCGAGGAAGACCTCGAATGGGAGCGAGGGAAGTTCTTCGTCAAGGGCTCTCCCGACCGTGCCAAGACGATCCAGGAGATCGCCTTCGCCGCCTACACCAACCCCCCCGAGGGAGTGGAGGCCGGTCTCGAGGCGGTAACCTACTACGATCCGCCCGCACTCACCTATCCGTTCGGCTCTTACATCTGCGTGGTGGACATCGATCGAGGCACCGGCGAGGTGAAAGTGCGCCGGTTCGTTGCGGTCGACGACTGCGGCGTGCGGATCAACCCCATGATCGTCGAGGGCCAGATCCACGGCGGGCTCACCATGGGGCTCGCGCCCGCGCTTTTCGAGGAAATTTCCTACGACGAGAACGGCAACATCCACGGCGGCAACTTCATGGAATATCTCGTGCCGACGGCGTGGGAAACTCCGAAATGGGAGACGGGTGAGACGGTGACGCCCTCGCCGCACCATCCCATCGGCGCCAAGGGGGTGGGGGAGTCAGCCACGGTGGGAGCGCCGCCCGCGATCGTCAATGCGGTCGTCGACGCGCTCTCGCATCTCGGCGTTCGCCACCTGGAGATGCCCCTGACTCCCGCCAGAGTGTGGCAGGTGCTCAAGGACAAAGGCGTGGCCCTCGAAGAATGAACATCCTGGAGGAGGCTCTCCGCCTGGAGAAGGCCGGGGAGCCTTTCGTGATTGCGATCGTCGTGAGAGCGGTCAAGCCCACCTCCGCGAAGCCGGGAGCCAAAGCGATCATCACCGAGACGGGCGGATGGATTGGCTGGATCGGCGGAAGCTGCTCTCGTCCCGCGGTCGCCTACGAAGCGCGGAAAGTGCTCGCCTCGGGCGAGGCACGGCTTCTACAGCTATCACCCGATCAAACCTGCGCGAGCGGCGGGGCGCTTGACATTTACCTGGAGCCTCACGTGCCGAAACCCCATCTCATCATCGTCGGCCATCTTCCCGTGGCGGAAGCCCTTTGTTCTCTGGGGAAACCATTGGGCTTTCGCGTCACCGCGATGTCTCCCGAGGCGAAGCCCGAGCAGTTCCCTGCCGCGGATGTTTTCGTCGACCGGATCGATTTCTCCGCCGCGGACGGGGGCGAAGCCTACATCGTGATCGCGAGCCACGGCAGCTACGATGAGGAAGCGATCCGGGCCGCCCTCGGGACCGAAGCGGGCTATATCGCTCTCGTCGCGAGCAAGAAGCGCGCCAGTGCCCTACTCGATGACGTAGCCGATCGCGATCGTGTCAAGACGCCCGCTGGCCTCGACATCGGAGCGGTAGCGCCGGAGGAAATCGCCCTGAGCATCCTCGCCGAGATCGTCGCCGTCCGCCGGAGCAAGCCCGTTCCCGTCGCCGACGAGTCCGGTTTCGCCACCGATCCGGTTTGTGGCATGACCGTCGAGATCGCTCACGCGGGGCACATCCTCGAGGTCGGCAGTGACACTTATTATTTCTGCGGAAGCGGATGCAAGGAGCGTTTCTCGACCCATGCTCGTTGAAGGAAGAGACAACATTAGAGCGAGTCGCAAAGAGGTCTGGAATTTTCTCACCGACGCCGAGTCCGTGGCCCAGTGCACGCCCGGGCTCGAGTCGATGGAGGTCCTCGAGCCGGGGAAGAAGTTTCAAGCGCTCGGGGCTCTCGGCCTGGGAACGGTGAAGGTCAAGTTCAAGACGATCATCGAATGGACCGCTCTGAACGAACCGGACTCGGCCAGGATGAAGATGAGTGGAACCGCCCCGGGGAGCTCGATCGACGTGGCTAGCGAGCTCGAGCTCCAAGACGGCGCCGACGGCACCACCGAGCTCGCTTGGAAAGCGGACGTTCGCGTCGTGGGGACGATCGCGAGCCTGGCGTCGCGGCTGATGAAGCCGGTTACGATGAAAATGACCACGCAATTCTTCTCCTGCGTGAAGAAGAAGATCGAGGGATGAAGTTCGGCCCGGTCCCCATCGCGGAGGCCGTGGGCAAGATTCTGGGGCACAATATCGCCGGACCCGATGGCAGGCGACTCCTGCGGAAGGGACGCGCCCTCGGCCCGAAGGACATCGAGGTTCTCGCCAATCTGAGGCGGGGGTCCGTATACGTGGCCGAGCTCGAGGAAGGAGACATCGGCGAGGACGACGCCGCGAAGCGCATCGCCGCGGCCGCCGTCGGCCGCGGATTGAGGCTCTCGGGTGCGGCAACGGGTCGGGTCAACGCTACGGCCACGGCTCTCGGGCTGTTCCGCGTCGATATCCCGAAGTTGCGAAACTTGAACGCAGTCGAGGGCACCACGCTCGCCTGCCTCGAGCCCGATTCCGTGGTGCGTCCGGGACAAATGGCGGCAACGATCAAGGTGATTCCTTACGCCGTCCCCGACGGGCAGGTGGCACGCGCCGAGGCGCTCGGCGCGATCCTGCGCGTGGACGAGCTGCCGATGCGGCGTGTCGCGCTGGTAATGACCGGGAGCGTCGGCGGGCGCAGTCGGCTCGTGGAGAGTTTCGCACCGCTCGAGGAGCGTATCGTCTCGCTAGGCTCCGAGCTGACCCAGCGGTCTTTCGTGGACCTGGACGACGAAAGCGGCGAGGAAAGCCTCGTGGCCGCCATCCGCGGCGTCCTTGGATCGGATCTCGTGGTGCTCGCGGGCGACACCGCCATCATGGATCGGCACGACATCGCCCCTCGTGCCGTCGAAAGGGCCGGGGGTCGGATCGAGGCGTTTGGGGCGCCCGTCGATCCGGGAAACCTGCTCATGCTCGCCTATATCGATGACGTTCCCGTCGTCGGCGCACCGGGCTGCGCGAGAAGCCGCAAGACCAACGTGGTGGATTGGGTCTTGCCGCGTCTACTGGCCGGCGATCGCCTCGGCCGCGACGATATCGTGGAATTCGGCGCCGGAGGGCTGCTCGAGGACGTGCCCGAGCGGCCCCTTCCCCGAAGCCGGATCCGCGGCTGAGCCTAGGTCGAAACTACTCCGTACTCTGGCCCGAGAAGCGTGAGCTGAGAGCCCTGCGATCGATCTCTTCGCCGCGCAAATACACGGCGGAGATTCGACGGGTGTTGGTAATATCCTCGAGCGGATTCGCTTCGAGTACGACGAAGTCGGCGCTCTTCCCCGCTTGGACCGTTCCCATTTCGCTCAGCCCCGCGAGCTCGGCGGCGTTGCCGGTTGATGCGACGAGCACCTCCGCCGGCGTCATGCCGGCAGCCACCATATCTTCCATCTCGACGTGCGGAGCCCACGGCGTATTGCCGTCGGTGCCGAGCGCGATTCGCATCCCCGCCTCGTTGAGGCGCGTCAGATTGCGCGCCTGGATCGCGAACGTCGCCTGAGCTTCGGGGGACACGGTCGCGGCGCGGGTCATCTCCGCGAGCTCCTCCTCCGGCATCGAGCCGCTCAACCAATCGAGCTCCGTCGGCACGCCGCGATTTGGCAGGTTCGGTACCAGCACCACGTTGGGGCGCTCCTTGACGAGCTTCACCAGCTCGTCGTCGACGTCCTGGTCGCGCACGCCGTGCGCGAACGCGTCGACACCGGTGCGAAGGAGCTCTTTCGCGTCCTCGAGTGTGAAGATGTGGGCGGTGACCCGTGTGCCCGCCTGGTGGGCCTCGTCGATAACCGCCTGGTAGAGCGCGGAGCTCAGCTTTTCGTACTGTCCGTTCCGGTCGTCGACCCATATTTTTATGATGTCGACGTCGCGAGCTAGCTCGTCGCGAACGGCCTGCCGGGCTTCCTCCTCCGTGGTAACCCAGTGAGGCGCCTCCGAGCGTCCCGGCTCGGGTGACGTGATTCCGCGCCCCGCCGAGCGGTACCGCGCCGCTCCCGGGATAATCTCGCCACGAATTTCGAGCGGCGTACCTTCCCCGTCGTGCCCCAGGCTCATGGCCGCTCCGACCCCATGATATGCGCGCCGCTCCAGATCCTCGATGAGGGCCTCGCGCGTCGTGCTGAGGTGCGTGTGGGTATCGACCAGGGCGGGGATGACGGTCATCCCCGTGAGATCGACTCGTTGGGCGCCTTCGGGCACGGATACCTCACCCGCCGCACCGACCGATAGGAACTTGCCCTCATCGACGTCCACGGTGAAGGCTGAATTTTCGATAATCTGCCCGTTGCCGACGATGAGACGCGCTCCTTCGTAGGCCAGCACCGTGCTCGGTCGTTCGGTGGCGGGCTCGGGTCCCGGGCCGGAGCAGGACGAAGCCCACAGGATCAACGACAGTCCGCCGGGCACGCTCCAGAAACGCGGTTCGGTCTTCGATCGGTGCATGAGAGCCTCCAGTCTCATTTGAGTCGTCGCGCATCTTAACCCCGATTGATGAAGAGTGCTCGGCTCGTACCGGCGTTTCTTGCCCTTCGGGATCCCACGGTCGAAAACTGCAGGTGGCGCCACGACTCGAGACGCGTTATCAATAAGCCCCTCGAGGAGGTATTTCGATGACGTTTCCCCTCTCGTTGATCCTTGCACCCGCAGTTCTCGCGATCGCGAACGTCCCGACGCCCGCGTCCGTTCTCGGCTTCGAGCCTTGCGACGAGCGCCAGCTGGCAACTTACGAAGAGATCGAGAGCTATTTTCGCGCGCTCGACGCCGCATCCGATCGGATGAACCTCTACGAGATCGGGGAGACCGCCGAGGGCCGGACGATGTTGATGGCCGTCATCAGCTCCGAGGCGAATCTCGCTCGGCTCGACCATTTCAAGTCCATCGCTCAGCGACTCGCCCTGGTGCGTGATTTGACCGACGAGAGGGCTCGTGAGCTCGCCGCCGAAGGAAAAGCGGTGGTCTGGATCGACTTCGGCCTTCATTCGACGGAGCGAGCCCATGCTCAGACCGCGCCCCTCATGGGGTACCGGGCGGTCACGAGCGAGACGCCGGAGTGGCAGTCCATCAGAGACAATGTCATCTTCATTCTCATCCCGAACATCAATCCCGATGGAACGACCCTCGTGGTCGATTGGTATCGAAAGGTCAAAGGGACGCCCTACGAGGAGTCCAATCCGCCCGAGCTCTATCAGAAATACGTGGGGCACGACAACAACCGCGACTGGTACATGTTCAATCAGCCCGAATCGCGGAATATCGCGCGCCAGCTCTATGAGGAATGGTTTCCACAGATCATCTACAACCAGCACCAGGAGGCGCCATTCCCCGCGAGGATCTTCGTTCCGCCTTTCGAGGATCCGATGAACCCGAACATTCCGCCGCTGGTGATGCGAGGCATCAACCTCGTCGGCGAAGCCATGACGAGACGCTTCGACCAGGAGAAGAAGATGGGGGTGGTCTCACGCTTGCAGTTCGACACCTGGTGGAACGGTGGGATGAGAACGGCCCCGTACTATCACAACATGGTGGGGATCCTGACGGAGACGGGGCATTCGTCCCCGATGACGGTCGAGTACGATCCCGAGGAGTTCCCCAAGACCTTTGCGAACGGAGAATCGACGAGCGCGCCCTCGACGTACTACCCGAACCCCTTTCGCGGCGGGACGTGGCGATTCCGCGACAGTTGCGGCTATATGGAAACCGGCTCGATGGCCGTGCTCGATATCGGGGCGAAACGACGCGAGGAATGGCTCTACGACATTTACCGGATGGGCCAGGACGCCATCGAGGCGGGGGCGAGCGAGACCTATCTCATCGACGAGAGCCAGTGGGATCCCGGCACGGCGGTCAAGCTCGTGAACGTGCTCAGGAGAGGTGGCATCGAAGTCGAGCGGACGAGCGCCGAATTCGCAGCTGGCGGAAGAGAGTACCGGGCGGGGACGTTTCTCGTTCGGGGCGCCCAGCCCTTCCGCGCGCACTTGACGGATCTGTTGAACCCTCAGAGCTATCCCGACCGTCGGCTCTATCCGGGCGGTCCGCCCGAGCGCCCCTACGACATCACCGGCTGGACCCTTCCCTATCAAATGGGCGTTTCCGTGGAAAAGGTCGAGTACGCGGTGGAGGTGGAGACGGAAACCGTCGATTGGGCGCCGGTGCCCGAGGGCGGCGTGGATCGTCGGGGAAGTTTCGGCTATGCGCTGGATCCTCGGGCGAACGATGCGTTCACCGCGATCAATCGGCTGATGAAAAGCGGTGCCTCCGTCGGCCGGACGAAACAGAGTCTCTTCGATTGGCCCCCAGGTGCCTTCGTCGTCCAGGCCTCACGCGAACGGGTCGAAGCCCTGGCGAAGGAGCTCGGACTCAAGGCACGAGCGCTGGACGAATCTCCCGCGGACGTCGTGCCGCTGCGTCCCTCTCGCATCGCCATCTATCAGGCGTGGGGCGGGAACATCGACGAAGGATGGACTCGCTGGGTGCTCGAGCAATTCGATTTCCCGTTCACGACCATCCACGACGATGACGTTCGGGCGGGGAATCTCGAGGCGCGTTTCGACGTGATCGTGCTCCCCGACGCCGGACTCTCGAGCATGCTCAGCGGGCTCGACGAGGGCACGATGCCTGCCGAGTATACCGGCGGCATGACGCCCGAGGGGGTGTACAACCTCTATCGTTTTGCGTCGTCGGGAGGAACCCTCGTCGCCATGGACAGCGCTACCGAGCTACCGGTGACGAGCTTCGGCCTGGCAGTGCGCGACGTGACCAGAGGGGAGGACGAATCGAAATTCTTCATTCCGGGAACGATCCTGAACCTCGACGTGGACAACACCCACCCCCTCGCCTGGGGCATGGCGGGAAAGGCGGCGGCGTTCTTCGCCCGCAGCCCCGCTTTCGACGTGGGCCGCGAGCCGACGCGATTCGAGCGCCAGCGAGGGATCGAGCCGGGACTTCCCGACGGCTACCGGATCGTCGCCAGATATCCGAAAGACAACCTCCTCAAGAGCGGCTGGCTCATGGGCGAGGGCGTCATCGCCGAGAAAGCGGCCGTGGTGGAAGCGCCACTTGGAGACGGACGAGTGGTTCTCCTCGGTTTTCGCGTCCAGCACCGTGGCCAGAGCCATCAGACCTACAAACTGCTGTTCAACGCGCTCCTCGGCCCTGGCGGCTAGCCAACTTTCACAACCGCCGTTCTTCGGTGTTATACGTAGGCAGGGTGATGAAAAATTCAGCCACCCTGCGCGAGCGGAGCGAGCCCGGCGCACCTGTTGCGCCGTAAGCAGCCCGAGCCCCGGCGGACGATCGATGACGGGTCCCGCCAGGGCATTGAGTATTAAAGATGCCGAAGACGATGCGTTTCACCGAGCTTCTCTCGAGCTACGAGGGTGAGATCTATCGCTACGTCTATCGGATGACCGGGAATCCCGACGATGCCCGAGACGTGCTTCAGGACACGTTTCTGAGGGCCTTCGAGGCCTTTGCCCGGCTTCCGGAGAACGCGAACCACCGGGCGTGGCTCTACAAAATTGCCTACCGTCGGACCTTGAATCATTTTCGGTCGACGAAAAGGCGCGCCGCCGCTCCCATGGAGCAGGCGAGAGGGGTGGAAGACGAGCAGGGACACCCGGAATCTCTTACGGAAACGCGACGGCTCGTACGTGCATTGAATCGTCTCATCCATGAGCTCACGCCACGACAGCGGTCGGCTCT
>DASPGQ010000542.1 GCA_035620555.1 Vicinamibacteria bacterium | reverse complement strand
GAGGCTCGTCGGGCACTGTTACCGGATGCTGGGCTCGGGCGTCGAGGCCGAGGACGCGGTTCAGGAGACGATGCTGCGAGCCTGGCGAAACCTCGACCGGTTCGAAGGCCGGGCGTCGCTCAAGACCTGGCTCTATCGGATAGCGACCAACGTCTGCCTCGACGCGCTCGCCAACCGGAGGCGCAGGGCGCGCCCGACGGAAGACGGACCCCCGGGGACGGTTGTCGATCCGCTCGTGGAACGGCCGCGCACCCACTGGCTCGAGCCGATTCCCGATGCCAGCGTCCTGCCGGTGGATGCCGACCCACTGGAGCGCGCCATTCTGCGACAGAGCATACGGCTCGCGTTTGTCGCGACGTTACAACGCCTTCCGTCTCGTCAACGAGCGGCGCTCCTCCTCGCCGAGGTCGTCGGCTGCTCGGTGGCGGAAGTCGCCGAGATCCTCGACACGAGCGTCGCGGCCGTGAACAGCGCGCTTCAACGGGCCCGTGCGACTCTCGCGGACGGAGACCTGCGGCAATCACCCGAGGCGCTCACCGAGGAGCAATCGACCCTCCTCGACCGCTACGTCGAAGCCTTCGAACGCTACGATGTGGACGGGCTGACGGCCTTGCTCCAACAGGATGCGACGCTTTCGATGCCACCGTACCGTCTGTGGCTCCGGGGTCACGAGTCGATCAGGAACTGGCTGCTCGGACGCGGTTCCGGCTGTCGCGGCTCACGTCTCGTCTCGACCGCGGCGAATGCCCTGCCGGCATTCGGTCAGTACCGGCCGGATCCGGACGGCGGCCATCGTCCATGGGCGCTCGTGGTCCTCGAGCTATCGGACGATCGCATCGCATCGTGGAATTCGTTCCTCGATACCGAGACGCTCTTTCCGAAGTTCGGTCTTCCGAGCGAGCTCGCGCCTCACGCGCCGTTGCCTCTCCATCAGGGCTGAGCCGCCTGCCGATCGCTTCCCACTTGGTGTGTCAAGCGATCGCACGCGCCTGACAGGTGTCGGTTGAACGAGATCCTCGGAACGCGCATGATTCCCGTGGGGAGATTTTCGTGCTCAGACGATGGCTGTTCGTCTCTCTGATCGTTGTGCATGGGCTCATCCTTGCTCTCGGTTTCACCAAGGCGTTCGGGCTCACCGATGCTCCTCAGCTCGTGCAGGGCATTTCCAAGCCTTGGGGGGTCGCCTGGCTTGGGGCGGCCGGGTTGACGCTCGTCACCGCCGTGCTATTCGCATCGTCGTGCCACGCCTGGTGGGCCGTCGGTCTCGGCGCCGTCGCTTTGTCGCAGGTCGTCATCGCGTCTTCTTGGGAGGACGCGAAGCTCGGCACCCTTGCCAACGCTCTGATCCTCGCAGGCATCGCCTATCGCTTCGCTTCTTCCGGTCCCAGGAGCTTTCTCGCGCGTTACCGCGCCGCGGTGGAGAAGCGCCTGGCCCAACCCATGGCGCCGCCGCTCGTGACGGAATCGGATCTGGTTCCCCTGCCGGATCCCGTTGAGCGCTACCTCCGGCAGGCGGGAGTGGTCGGACAGCCGCGGGTGCACCATTTCGAGGCGACCTGGCGCGGGCGGATTCGCCGCGGAGTCGGCGACCCGTGGATGACCTTTACCGCCGAGCAGTACAATTTTCCCGGCGAGCCGGCCCGCTTCTTCCTGATGAAGGCCACGCGCGGTGGTCTTCCGGTCGACGTCTATCACGCTTTTCGGGATCGCTCCGCCAGCATGAGCGTGAAGCTCGTTTCGCTCGTGCCGATGGTGGATGCCGTCGGTCCGGAGATGGACCGGGCGGAGACCGTCACGTTGTTCAACGACCTCTGCCTGCTGGCGCCGGCGGAGCTCGTCGATCCCGCCGTTCGCTGGACGCCAATCGATGAGCGGTCGGCACGGGCGAACTACACCATTGGCTCCAACACGATCAGCGCCGTGCTGTCGTTCAACGAGAAAGGGGAGCTCGTGGACTTCGTCTCCGACGACCGTCTCGCGGCCTCGGCGGATGGCAAGCAATTCACCCCTTGCCGCTGGTCCACGCCGGTCGGCGAGTACCGGAGCTTCGGGCCGTTGCGCGTCTTCACGCGCGGTGAAGCGCGCTGGCACCCGCCGGAAGGCGATTTCGCCTATCTCGAGATCGAGTTGGTCCACTTCGAGGTGAACGCGCCTCGGCGTGAGCCACGAGCCCGCACGTAATGAGCCACCCTTGTTGGTGTAGCTTTCCGGGTCTCAGTCTTGACGATGCTTTGCAACCGAGTCTCGTACGGTTCGAAGCAGGTTCAAGTGCGTCGACGCTTGGCTCTGCTCCAGAGATTCTCCGCCAGTCTGAACGGCTTGGCCATTCAGTCCATCAGGGGATAGGTCTGGTCGATCGGCACCTCCGGCACGGCGTCGGCTCTTTCGAGAATGGTGGTGAATCCCGAGGCGCTGCCATCGATCAGATGGCCGACCTGGATCAATTTGGCCTTGTTCTTTCCCTGCAGCTCGAAGGTACCCCTGCCGATGATGCCGGGGAAATTATCGTTGGGCATTCCGAACTCGAGGTGATCCGCTTCGATGTAGCGATAAATATTCGGGGATATTCTCGTCAAGACTCCGTGCTCGAGAACGTTGATTTTGGCGGACACGTTCCACCAGCGGACCTCGATCACGAAAATGTCGTCGACTTGATCGATGAAGCGCACATAGATGTCTTTCCCTTCCTTGATCTCGATGGTTCCATCGGTACGGACTGTCACCCGATTATGCGGCTCCTTGCCCACCCAGATGGTTCCATTGAGTGCCAGCTCGCCTTTGCCACCGCCGGTTTTGGCGGATTGCCCCAATGTCGTTGCGACCACACTAAAGAGAAGTAGCGCCCCGACCGCACATAGAGAACGGATCCAACTTCGCATCTTTACCCCCTGTGGAATCGATTTCCGGTCGTTGAGACCGAATCGTCGTCTTCGCCCCAGATTTCGTCGAAGACTCGTGCATCATAGTTCTCGCGGCCCACGAGCCGCCAGCCGATTCGGAAGTCCGCACCGACGGGTGTCACGCACTTGGTCCGCCCCGATGCTGGCGTAGAATGCCTCGCATGAGTTACCGAACGCTTGCCCTTCTTCTCGCGTCGGCCCTTACGCTGCTGCTCGCCTGCACCGAGCCGGCCCCCGACGAAGCGCTCTGGCTCGAAGACAGCGCGGGCGAGCGCGCGCTGGCCTGGGTGGCGGATCAGAACGACCGGACTCTGTCGGAGCTCGGCGCCGATCCGCGGTTCGCGCGCTACGAGACCGAAGCGGCGGCGATCCTCACGGACCCGGGACGCATTCCTTTCGCGTCGCCGATGGGTGATCACGTCTATAACACCTGGCAGGACCGCGAGCATCCTTACGGGGTATGGCGTCG
>DASPGQ010000541.1 GCA_035620555.1 Vicinamibacteria bacterium | reverse complement strand
GAGCAATGGCGATATATGTGGCTCACCAAGTTGGACCACCGGATCTCTGACAAGCAGAACGTATGGGCTCGTATCGCCTGGGAAAACGAGTACCGGCCGAACCTGACGGCGGGCGGCATCGTCGCCGAGGGATTCGACTTCGCCGTACCGCGGGATTCCGAAGTCCTAGGACACACCTGGGTGGCCTCCGACAGCGTCATGAACGAGTTTCGATTCCAGCGCGCCTTCTCCAAATATGAGGTGAGCCCGGCTTTCTCGCACGGATCCTTCGATGCGGGCGACTTCTCTGACGCGCGGCTCGCGCTCTGTGAGACGGAAATCTTCCGGCCGACGCTCAGAACCGGCAGCTGCAACGATCAAATGGGTCCGGAGACGCGATGGCAGTTCAAGGACGACTTCACCTACTTTCGGCCCAACTGGGGCGGAGACCACCAGTTAAAGTTGGGAGTGGATTACAACTACGTGCAGTTCAAGGCAGACATCTTGAATCAGTACAACGGGCGGTTCACCTTCGCCACCGACGCTCCCTTCAACGAAAACGACCCGGAAACCTACCCGGTCAACTATCTCCAGTCCCAGCCTCGGTTCGCGGACAGGCCGGTGCACCATTTCTCCTTGTACTTCCAGGATGACTGGTCACCGACTTCCAGCCTGACGCTCAACCTGGGTCTGCGCTACGACCTTCAGGTCGGTCCGTTCAACGAGGATATTCTCGAGATCGACTTTCCTCTCGAGATACCGTTCCACCAGGGGGCCGATCAGAGAGGTGACTTCAACAACATCGGGCCGCGAATCGGATTCGCCTGGGACCCGACCGAAAGCGGCCGGACAGTCATCAAGGGTGGCTACGGCCTCTTCTATGACAACATTCGGACGCTTCTGTCGATGCTCGGAGAGCGCACCTGGCACCAGGCAGAGACCATCATCATCGCCAACCCCGGCTACCCCGATCCTCTGGGAGGCCGCTCCCGCGAGGAGTTCGTCTCCACCGCACCCCCGAACATCGAGGTCATGGCGAACAACTTCGAGAATCCCTATGCTCATCACGTCAATCTGGGGGCCTCGCGGCAAATTTCCTCCGATTTCGCGCTCTCCGTCGACTTCACTTGGGTGCGTCGCTATGCCGACATCAATACCGTCAACCTCAACTATCCCGTGAACGGGGTGCGCCCCTACCCTCAATTCAATCGCGCGGACGAGGAGCGATCCTCCCAGGAGAACCGGTATAAAGGATTCTACGTGAAGCTCGACCGCAGACTCGCCGATCGCTATCAGTTCCTCGTCAGCTACACGTGGTCCGACTCGGAGGACCGCCAGTTCCGGATCGATGACGTGACCACCCCCGGATTTACGATGAGCGACTGGTACGCCGCCCAGGCGGATCGGCGGCATCGTCTCGTAGCCAGCGGCATCGTGCAGTTGCCGTACGATATCCAATTATCCGGCATCATCGATGTCCGGTCGTCGCTCCCCTTCGAGGTCAACACCGGTACCGACGACAACCGAGACAGTTACACCCCCGACCTGGCTCCGGGAACGACGTTTCGAAGCGGGTGCCGCGACCTCGACCTTGGAGCGGTGAACGCCTATCTGAGCTCCACGGGACGGCCTAACATCTCTGATAGCAGCATAGAATGTCCCGGATTCGCCAACGTGGATCTCCGGGGATCCAAGTACTTCTATCTTCCGGGCGGTCAGCGCTTCGAAGTGATGATCCAGGCGTTGAATCTATTCGATCGCGCCAATTTCAACGTTCCCGTGGGTAACCTGCGCTCGTCCAGTTTTGGCCAGCCGACGGATCTCCTTGCGAACATCAACGCCCCTTCACGCCAGATCGAGGTCGCCGTTCGTTTCGCCTTCTGAGTAAGCTGCGGTCCCGGGAGCATGGCCGATGCTCCCGGGACTTATCTCGCCGCTGGTCGGCGCCGGTGACTGCGAGGCTCACTGGGTGAATGGGGCTCGTCCTTGTACCGCTTCGCCGGGCCTTGAATCACGACGGCTTCTGCGTTAAGTAGACCTTTCAAATTAACGCGAGGTTGTCATGAAATCGCTTGGGATCCCGTTCTTGATGATTGCCGCTTTCCTGTCGCTTGGTCCGCTCGCCCTCGAGGTCGATGGGGCCAACGACATCACGACGCCGGAAGCTTTTTTCGGCCATCAAATGGGAGCCGACAAGAAGCTCGCCCGATGGGACAAGATCGTGGAGTACTTCGAGCTTCTCGCCCGGGAAAGCGGCCGCATCCGGGTCGTGAACCTCGGACCCACGACCGAAGGCCATCCGTATCTGCTCGTCATCGTCACCTCGGAAGAGAACCACAGGAATCTCGAGGCGATCCGGGAGATGAATCAAAAACTCTCCGACCCTCGCGGCCTCACGGACGCCGAAGTGGAACGGCTGATTACCGAGGGCAAGGCCGTCGTCAGCCAGTCCTTCGGATTGCATTCGACCGAGGTCGCCGCCGCACAGACCGCTCCCGAGCATGCCTACGACCTCGCGAACCGCGACGATGCCGAGACGCTGGCAATCCTCGACAACGTGGTCTACCTGATGTTCCCTTGCTTCAATCCCGACGGTCAGATCATGGTGACCGACTGGTACAACCAGACCGTCGGAGGCGAGTACGAGGGCACGAGCCTCCCCTGGCTGTACCACAAGTACGTCGGCCACGATAACAATCGCGACGCGGACTTTCTCAATCAGATCGAAGCCGTCCATACTGCCCGAGTGCTCTACAAAGAGTGGAAGCCCCAGGCCTACGTCGATCATCACCAGATGGGCTCGTACGGGGCCAGGATGTTCGTACCCCCGTACAGCGAGCCCCTTCGTCCTTATGCCGATCCGCTCGTTTGGCGTGAGCACGCCTGGTACGGCGCCCACATCGCCTACAAGCTCGAAGAGCACGGAAAGCCAGGCATCCTGAACGCTGGCCAGTACCCCGGCTGGGGACACTTCGGCTGGCACTGGATCACGCCCTTTCACAACATGGCGGGCATGTTGACGGAATCGGCGAGCGCAAGCCTCGCGACCCCGCTCTACATCCACCCCGATCAACTCGAAGGCGGCGCCCGGCAGTTTCCCGACTACGAGGCGCAATCCACGATGCCCAATGTCTGGCCTGGTGGATGGTGGCGGGTGCGTGACATCGTCGAGCAGCAGAAGATCGCGGCCTGGGCGCTTCTCGATCTCGCCGCCCGCAACCGTGAAACGGTGCTCAGAAACGCCCACCTCAAGGCGGCGAGACAGATCGAGCGTGGCGCGAAAGGAGACGTGAAGGCTTACATCGTGCCCGCGCGGCAACATGACCCGTTGACGGCGGTCAAGATGATCAACACGCTTCTCATGTCCGACATCGAGATCCAGAAATCGACGGCATCTTTCGAGGTCGAAGGCATGCACTATGGGGCCGGCTCGTACGTCATCTCGCTGGCCCAGCCAAAGATGGGGCTCGTCCGAAACCTCGTCGGGCGCACCTTGTATCCCGATAACGCCTGGACCCGCTCGCGGGACGGCGCGCCGCTACGGCCCTACGACACCGCGACCCACACGATGTCCGAGTTCATGGGGGTGCGGGTCGATCCCGTCTCCGTCCCCGTCGAGGGCGGTCTTGAGGTCATCGAGGACGAAGTTCTCACTCCGGGAGGCGTGGCCTCGGGCCCGAGGCTTCGCCTCGACGGACGGATGAACCTGAGCTACCAGGCGGCGAACCTTTTGCTCGACGAGAACGTCGGCGTCCAGAGGGTCGCGAGCTCCGGCGGAGACATGAGGGCGGGCGACTTCATCGTCACCAACGCTCCCCCCGATCTTCTCGCGCGGATCGCTTCCGAGACCGGCGTCCGCTTCGAAAGCGCTGGGAGCGAGCCGCGAGCGGCCCTGCACGACTTGAAGCGCATGCGGGTCGGCATGTATCAGCGCTACCGCGGCGGCAGCATGGATGAAGGATGGACGCGTTTTCTCCTCGAGCGGTTCGCCTTCCCCCACACCACGCTTCACGATGAGGATGTGAAACGGGGAGGTCTTCGTTCGAGCTATGACGTCATCATCATTCCTCACGATTCCAAGGAGACCATCCTGGGCAAACAGGACGAGGAAGAGCCAGGGCCCGCCCCCTACCCGCCCGAGTACATGAGCGGACTCGCGGGCGAGGGAGAGGACGCTCTGAGGACCTTCGTTCGGGAAGGCGGCACGCTCGTGAGCTTCGGAGACGCCACCGAGTTCGCCATCGACACCTTTTCGCTCAACGTGCGCAACGTGCTCGCGGGGATACCGAGCAAGGATTTCTTCTGCCCCGGATCGACTCTGCGGGTGGACGTCGACCCGAGCCATCCGCTCGCCTACGGCATGCCCGACGAAGCCCTCGCCCTTTTCTGGAGCAACCCCGCGTTCGAGATCCTGCCGTCTCGCGAGAACGACAAGTACGAGACGATCGTGCGCTATCGCCAGCGGGACATCCTGGAGAGTGGCTGGCTCGTCGGTGAAGAGCACCTGAACGGCCGAGCCGCCATGGTGTCGGCCGGCTACGGCCAGGGACGAGTCGTGCTCATCGGTTTCCGACCACAGCACCGCGCCCAGACTTACGGCACGTTCAAGCTGGTATTCAACGCACTCCTGCAATAGGCGAACGGATCCCGCCACGGCACTGAGCATGAGCAGGCTGACAAAAAAATTACGACCCACCTGCCGAGCGGCGGCCGAAACCTCTGCTGCGAGATCGGCGCGAAGCGCCGCAAAGGCCGAGCCGTGGCGGCCGGGCGATTGCGGGTCCCGCCACGGCACTGAGCATGAGCAGGTTGACAAAAAATTTACAACCCAACCTGCCGAGCGG